>JBKJKR010000117.1:0-4598 GCA_046597135.1 Acidimicrobiales bacterium
TTCCGCGTTGCGGCCATTTCGATGAGGGCGACCAGGCCGGCCATGATCAGGCCGATCGCCGCGGCCCCGAACACCGCCAAGGTGTACACGGCGGTGTTCGGGGCCGCGGCGATCGGCCTGATCATGGCCGGCCTGGTCGCCCTCATCGAAATGGCCGCAACGCGGAATCGACGCAAAGAGGAGTTCGCGTGACCGACCCCGCGAGCACGGCAACCGCAGCTGTCGAGGCGCGCCGCGCGGCAATGACGTTCAACGAAGGTCGACCCAATGAAGTGGTCGCGCTGTCGCCGATCGACCTCGTCGTCGCGCCGGGCGAGCTGGTGTCGCTCATCGGCCCATCGGGCTGTGGCAAGTCGACGCTGTTGCGGCTCGTCGCAAACCTGCTCGAACCCACCGGCGGCTCGGTGCTCATCAACGGCAAACCGGCATCGCAGGCCCGACTCGACGGCGACTACGGCATGGCAGTCCAGCAGGCCGGCCTCTTCGACTGGCGCACCGTGTCGCGCAACATCGAGCTTCCGCTCGAGCTCAAGGGATGGGACCGAGCACGGCGCCGGGCGCGAGCGCTCGAAATGCTCGACCTCGTACGACTGCGAGACTTCGCCGACCACCGCCCCTGGGAGCTGTCGGGCGGCATGCAGCAACGCGTGGCCATCGCTCGTGCCCTGTCGTTCGAACCGAAGCTGCTGCTCATGGACGAGCCGTTCGGCGCGCTCGACGAGATGACCCGCGAGCACATGCAGACCGAACTCGGTCGCATCCGAGCGGCCACTGGTGCCGCAGTCATCTTCGTGACCCACTCCATACCCGAGGCGGTGTTCCTGTCAGATCGCGTGGTGGTGATGTCCGCCCGCCCAGGACGCATCGAGGCGGTCATCGACGTCGCGCTCGGCGAGCGCACCGAGCTCACGCGCGAGGACCCGCTGTTCTTCAAGCACGTCACCGAGGTGCGCGAAGCGCTGCGGGCCGGGCACGGCACCGGTGGTGGCGGAATGGACGATCGGTGAGCCGCCAGCGCCTGCTCGCCGTGTTCTGGCCGTTGCTCTTCGGCGCGGTGTTCCTCGGAGCCTGGGAGACGTTCGTCGTCACCCGCGACATCAAGCCCTACCTGTTGCCCAAGCCCAGCGCGATCTGGGGCCAGTTCCACGGAAACTTCTCACTCATCCGTACGTCCACGCGGGTCACCGGCACCAACGCTCTGGTCGGCTTGCTGCTCGGTGTCGCCGGCGGATCGCTCGTGGCGCTGGCCGCAAGTCGCTTCCGGATGTTGCGCGAGCTGGTCACCCCGCTCGCCGTCTCGGTGGCCGCGGTGCCGATCATCGTGCTGGTCGCGATCTTCAACAACCTCTTCTCGATCACCAGCGAGGTGCCGCGTCGCCTCATGGTCACGCTCATCGTGTTCTTCGTGGTCTTCCTGAACGTGTCGAAAGGGCTGACGCAGTCCGACCCCACACAGCTCGAACTGATGCGCAGCTACGGCGCATCACCGAGCACCATCATCCGCAAGGTCCGCGTCCCCAACGCGCTCGCGTACTTGTTCGTCGCGCTGCGCCAGGCCGCACCGCTCGCAGTGGTCACCGCATTCGTCTCGGAGTACTTCGGTGGCACGCAGAACGGGCTCGGTGCACGCATCACCCAATCCATCGCATCGTCGCGCGACGCCGCCGGCTGGGCGTACGTGTTGGCTGCGTGCATCCTCGGCCTCGCGTTTTTCGGCGCCGCGATCGCCATCGAACGAGCTGCCGCGCCCTGGCGTTCGCGGCAGCTCTCCTGAATCTCGGCAAGAGCAAACAACCATGGGAGGCAGTGCAATGAGGCGACAAAAGTGGATGCGGGCCGTTGCGGCCGGTGCAGCGTTGACGCTGCTCGCGGTGGCATGCGGCGACGATGGTGGCGAGACGAGCACCGCGGGCGGTGGCAGCTCCGGTGAGCTCACCAAGGTGAAGCTGCAACTGCAGTGGGTGACCCAGGCGCAGTTCGCGGGGTACTTCGCCGCAGTCGAGAAGGGCTTCTACAAGGAGCAGGGCCTCGACGTCTCGATCCTCGAGGCGGCGGTCGACACCGTGCCGGCGAAGGTGCTCGCCGACGGCGGCGCCGACTTCGCCGTGTCGTGGGTACCGAAGGCATTGCAGACCCGCGAGGCCGGCGCCGACGTGGTGCAGATCGCACAGGTGTTCCAGAAGTCGGGCACCCGGCAGGTCTCGTTCAAGGAGAAGAACATCACCGCGGCCAGCGCGTTCAAGGGCAAGAAGGTCGGCAACTGGGGCTTCGGCAACGAGTACGAGGTCTTCGCGGCGATCACCAAGGCCGGTCTCGATCCGGC
This sequence comes from Acidimicrobiales bacterium, assembly GCA_046597135.1. Taxonomy (GTDB): domain Bacteria; phylum Actinomycetota; class Acidimicrobiia; order Acidimicrobiales; family WLNW01; genus WLNW01. The sequence goes on from JBKJKR010000117.1 coordinate 2,324, forward strand.
CAAGGACGTCACGAACGTGCAGCAGCAGTTCGACATGGTCGCGTTGCTCAACGGTGACATCGACGCCGCCGAAGCGATGACCTACAACGAGTACGCCCAGGTGCTCGAGGCCAAGAACCCCAAGACCGGCAAGCTGTACACGCCCGCGGACTTCAACGTCGTCGACTACAACACCGAAGGCGTCGCGATGTTGCAGGACGCGCTGTGGGCCAACGGCAAGAAGCTCGCCTCCGACACGAAGTACCAGGACACCACCACCAAGTTCCTGACCGCCTCGCTCGAAGGGTGGGCGTACTGCCGGGACAATGCACAGGCCTGCGCCGACCTCGTGGTGGCCAAGGGCTCCAAGCTCGGTAAGAGCCATCAGCTGTGGCAGATGAACGAGGTCAACAAGCTCATCTGGCCGTCCCCGGCCGGCGTCGGTGCAGTCGACAAGGCTGCGTATGACCAGACGGTGAAGATCGCTCAGGGCACCAAGAACCTCGAGGGCAAGACCGTCCTCACCAAGGCTCCCGACGCCGCAGCGCTGAACACCACCTATGTCACCAAGGCCATCGCGGCGCTCGAGGCCAAGAAGGTCGAGACCAAGGGCACCGCCTTCAAGCCCATCACCGTCACCCTCGCCGAGGGCGGACAGTGACATTTCGGTTCGCAACCAGAGGTTGCGAACCGAGTTGACCGGTGCGCCCCTTCGGGCGCGCTCGTTGTTGCTCGCCGGACCGGCAAAGCCGGACCCGGCGACGTCCGAGGGGGAGGCTCGAGCCTCCCCCTCGGGCTCCCCCTCTCGCGGGCACTAACGTGCCACCCGGCAAAGCGACACGGGGGTGTCATGTCTTCACGTAGCGCACGCGAGATCCGGGCGGCGCTCGGGCATCCGGTGATCGATGCCGACGGGCACACGATCGAAGTGACGCCGGTTCTGCTCGACTACCTCGACCAGGTCGGTGGGCCGACCATCGTCGACGCGTATCGCCGGTTCCCGGTGAAGCGCCAGTTCCTGCTCGACGAGGGCGACCCGTACCACACCACCGACTCCGGCTCGTGGGTGTGGCCCACTCGTAACACGCTCGACCGCGCCACCGCCACGTTGCCCAAGCTCTATGCGGAGCGCCAGGAAGAGTTCGGGATCGACTTCTCGATCGTCTACCCGAGCGAGGGCCTCTTCGGCCCGCAGATCGCCGACGACGACCTGCGCCTCGCCGCGTGTCGTGCGTACAACCGCTACATTGCCGACTCGTTCGCGCCGTATGCCGACCAGCTCACGCCGGCCGCGGTGATCCCGTGTCACACCCCCGCCGAAGCGGTCGACGAGCTGCGCTTCGCGGTTCGCGAGCTCGGCCTCAAGGCCGTGGTGCTGCGCTCGTTCGTCAAGCGCCCGGCCGACGCCACCCGCCCCGAACGGCTCGACTTCCTCGCGCTCGGGAGCGATCACGACTACGACCCGGTGTGGGCCGCGTGCGCCGAGCTCGGTGTGGCGGCCACGTTCCACAGCAGCGCCACCTACGGCGGTCGCAACCAGATCCCGAACTACAGCTACAACCACATCGGGGTGCTGGCTGCAGGCGGCGAGGCCATCGCCAAGGCGCTGTTCATGGGCGGGGTCACCAAGCGCTTCCCACAGTGCAACTTCGCGTTCCTCGAAGGCGGCGTCGGGTGGGCGGTCAACCTCTACGGGGATCTGATCGGCCATTGGGAACGCCGCAGCGCGGGGCGCATCGACGCGTACGACCCGGCCAACCTCGACCAGGCGCTCTTTCTCCGCCTGCTCGAGGAGTACGGCGACGCGCGCGTGTTGCAGCACCTGGGCGGCATGCGCGACATCTTCACCCGCACCCAGCCCACGGTGGATCAGACCGACAACTTCTCCGCCGTGTCCATGGACGACGCGCGGGACATGCTCGACCTGTTCGTGGCGCCGTTCTGGTTCGGTTGCGAGGCCGACGACCCGATGAACCCCCACGCGTTCAACCGAGCGGCCAACCCGTTCGGCGCGGCGATGCAGGCGGTTCTCGGCTCCGACAACGCGCACTGGGACGTCACCGATATGAACCAGGTGCTCGGCGAGGCGTGCGAGATGGTCGAACACGGGCTCGTCACCGAGGCCGACTTCGAAGCGTTCGTGTTCACGAACCCGGTCAGGTTGCACGCGGGCATGAACCCATCGTTCTTCGACGGCACCGCCGTCGAGCACGCGGTGCACCACGTCATCGTTCCCTCGCGTGCCTGAAGCAGTACGTGCCGCGTCGCCCGCGCCGCACGTGGTGCTGGTGTTCGC
>JBKJKR010000282.1:0-3212 GCA_046597135.1 Acidimicrobiales bacterium
CCGCGGCGACGGTGGCGCCCAGCGCGGCCTCGGTCGCCCATCGACGCGTGAGCCGCAGCGCCACGAGAACGATGCAGGTGCCCACCATGCCGTCGATCCAGTAGTGGTTCGCCGTGATCACCACCACGATCGACGTGGCTGCAGCATGCAGCGCGCCGAGCCAGCGCCACGCGTGTGGCGCGACGTGCCAGAGCACGATGCCGATCAGCACGGCCCAGCCGACGTGCAGCGATGGCATGGCTGCGAACTGGTTGGCCGCACCGCGGACCGCGCCTTGGTAGGGCGACGGCCCGAAAACCGACCCGGTGTCGACCATGTCGATGCCCGTGACGAGCCGGGGTGGGGCCAGCGGGTACACGATGTGGATGGCCAGGCCGAGGCTCGTCGCAACCGCGAGCGCGTTGCGCACCCGTGTGTAGTGACGGCGACGCCACACGAACAGGCCGCACAGGAACGCGACGGTCACCGGGAAGTGCGCCGCGACGTAGTACCAGTTCGCGGCCCGCACCACCTCGCGCTGGTCGAGCACCAGTCGTTGCAGCGACTCCTCGCTCGGCAGGTGCAGCGTCCGTTCGAGGTGCCACAGGTCGGTGCCGTTCTGCAACGCCGTCGACACCTGATCGCCGGCGAGCATCCGACCGTGGCGGTAGAGGAGGAAGAGCACCGCGACGAGGCCGATCTGCGTCGCAGCCGAGGGGAGATCGTGCGCGAGGAAGCGCCGGACCTTCGCGTGGGATCCCTGCTGTGGTACCGAAGTGGCGACCATCACCCCTCCCCGTGACAATTGTCATCCCGGAGTGCCTTTCGGTCAAGGAGTTCGGACCACCCGCACATGCCCCGCCCCGGGGAGGGGACGGGGCGGGGCATCTCGCGCGAACTGCCGGGGGATCAGCAGTTCAGGTCTGCGACACGGTCAGGGGGTCGTCGTGGTGGTGCTCCCCGTGGCATCGGAGCCGGGCGCCGCAGCTGCGGCGCCCGCCGCCGGGCCGTGGCCGCCGCGTCCACCGTGACCACCGGGTCCGCGACCGCCGAGGGGGGCGGTGCCGTCGAGGATCGCGGTCACCTTGGCCGGCACCGCGGCCTTCATGGTGGCGGCCGTCTCGGCGGTGATCTTGCCGTCGGCCAGCGCCTGGTCGATGCGGGCGTTGGCCTTGTCGGTGAGCAGCGTGGTGACCTCGGCGAGCTTGTCGCCGGCGATCGAGCGCAACGTGGCCTCAGCCTTGAGCTGGGTCTGCAGGTCATCGGCCGTGATGCCGAGCACCGTGGCGATCTCGTCGAGGTTCGCCCCGCCCACGCCGCGCATCCCCTTTCCGGGGGCCGGGTTCGCGGCGCGGGCTGCGTCCATCTTGGCGGTGATCGCGTCGGCCTGGGCCTGGGTGATCGTGCCGTCGGTGACGAGACCGTTGAGCACCGACTTCAGCGCACCGCCCCGGGCGGGGGCGGTCGTCGTGGTTTCGGCCGCCGGCACCGTGGTGGTCGTCGAATCGGTTTGCGCACTTGCCGCGCCCAGCGGATTGAGCACTGCGACGGCGAGTGAGCCGGTGGCGATGCTGAGGGCCGCGACGCCGCTTGCTACGAGCTTCTTCATTGGTACTCCTTGGTTCGTGTTGATTTCGGTTGGGTTGTTGGAGATCACTGTGCGCCCGCAAGATGTGACGGCTTCGTGAGCCACGTAAGAAGCGTTCGAGTAAGCCCGACCTAAAGGCACGCCGATCCGTGGCGATGGCGCCGGGTCGATCCACTAGAACTGTCCGGCGTCGCACGGCGCCGGACAGGGGACACATGACAGCGCGCGAAGGACGGGTCGAGGACCGGCGGTTGCTGACGGGTCAGGGCCGCTTCGTCGCGAACCTGGCGCGCACGCTCGCCCCCGACGCGGCCGTGGTGTGGTTCGTCCGTTCGGCGGTGGCGCATGCCCGACTCATCGACGTCGACGTTTCGGCTGCTCGCAGGTTTCCCGGCGTTGTCGCGGTGGTCACCGCCGACGATCTCGACCTCGTCGAGCGCCCACCCGAACCGGCGCTGCTCGATCAGACCATGACCCGCTGCCCACTCGCGCGCCACGTCGTGCGCCTCGCCGGCGAAGCGGTGGTGGCGGTGGTCGCCGACACCCTCGCTGCGGCGATCGATGCTGCGGAAGCCGTGGTCATCGAATACGAGTCGCTCCCGGTGGTCGCCACCATCACGGACGCCGAACGCGGCGACGTGCTCTTGCACCCGGCAGCCGGTACGAACGTCGCGTTGCGCTTCGCTCGCGTCGAAGGAGCGGCGTTCGACCACGACGACTCGCTCGTCGAGGTTCGACTCGACACCGGCAACCCACGCGTGGCGATTGCGCCACTCGAAGGCCGCAGCGTGCTCGCCGCGTGGGATGGCTCGGTGCTCACGGTGCACACGAGCGGACAGGGTCCGCACCCGCACCGGCTGGCCTATGCGTCGTCGCTCGGACTCGATCCGGCGAACGTTCGCGTGGTTTGCCCCGATACCGGCGGAGCGTTCGGCGCGAAGGCCATGCCCTACCCCGAGGAGTTGGTGGTCGCGCACCTGGCGCGAGCGCTGGGGCGGCCGATGCTCTTCGTCGAGACGCGCACCGAGTCGATGGCCGCGCTCGGACACGCCCGCGGCCAGGAGCAGCACCTCGTGCTCACCGGTTCAACCGACGGCACCATCGTCTCGACCGACCTGCGAGTGGTGCAGGACTGCGGTGCGTACCCCCGCCTCGGCGCGTTCATGCCGAACATGTCGCGGCTCATGCACACCGGTCCGTACAGCGTCGGCTCCGCCTCGTTCGAAGCGCACTCGGTGGTCACCAACACCAACCCCACTGTTGCGTATCGCGGCGCCGGCCAACCCGAGGCGGCTGCCGTGATGGAACGGGCCGTCGATCGGTTCGCCCTCGCGATCGGACGCGATCCCATCGACGTGCGGCGGCACAACCTTGTTCCGCGCGAGGCCTTCCCGTACACGAACCCCGCCGGGCTCGTGTACGACAGCGGCGACTACCAGCTGGCGTTCGACCTGATGTGCTCGAGCGCGGACGTCGACGCCCGACGCGCCGAGCAGCACGAACGCCGAGCGAGCGGTGCCCGGCGACAACTGGGTATCGGCGTGGCGTGCTTCGTCGAGTCGTGCTCCACGTCGAGCCAGTCCGAGCACGCACGCGTTCGTGTGGGGCCCGACGGATCGGTGCTCGTGCAGAGCGGTACCACGCC
>JBKJKR010000378.1:0-11517 GCA_046597135.1 Acidimicrobiales bacterium
ATCGACGTGGCCCACGTGAAGACCGCGCACAAGAACCTCGACCGCGCCCGACGCCTCGGCCTGCTGCCGTAGGGCCCGGTCGACGCAATCCGCCGTGCTCGCCGGCTGCGCCTCAGCGCAGCGTGGTGTGCAGTGCGAGGTTGGCAGCATGGACGCCGCACATGCCGTGCACGCCGGCGCCGGGAGGTGTCGACGCGCTGCACAGCAGGATCGACTCGGTGCCGGTGCGGTATGGGCGGATGCCGGTGCCGCGGGCCAGCAGTTGCCGACCGTTGTGTGCGCCACCTGCGATGTCGCCGCCGACGTAGTTCTGGTTGTACGCCTCGAAGGCCGGCGCGTTCATGGTGTGGCGCCCTCGGACGAGGTCGTGAAAGCCTGGTGCGAAGCGCTCGATCTGCGACTCGATCGCGTCGGTCATGTCCACCGTGGAACCGGCCGGGACGTGGCAGTAGGTCCACAGCGTGTGCTTGCCCGTCGGCGCGCGCGTGGGGTCGGCGATGCTCGGCTGGGCCACGAGGACGAACGGCTTCTCGCAGTGCCCACCGCGCCACATCGTGCGCTCGGATGCGGCGATCTCGGCCACGGTTCCTCCCACGTGCACGGTGCCGGCGCGTCGGCACGCGTCGTTCGTCCAAGGCACCGGACCGTCGAGGGTGTAGTCGATCTTGAACACACCCGGCCCGTGACGGAACTTGGCCGCGCGCGAGGTGAACGAGGCCGGCAGCCGATCGGCGGCGATCGATGCCAGCACGCCCGGTGACACGTCGGCGAGCACCACCGACGCCGGTGGAATGTCGGCAAGGGAACGGACCGGGTGATCGCAGCGCACCTCGCCGCCGAGGCTCTGCAAATACGCGACCATGGCATCGATGATGGCCTGCGAGCCACCACGGGCGAACGGCCACCCCGCGGCGTGGGCCGACGTCAGCAGCATCAGGCCGAAGCTCGAGGTGAGCGGGCGTTCGAGCGGCAAGATCGAGTGCGCCGCACAGCCCGCGAACAGCGGTCCGGCGTCCTCACCCAGCCAGGCGCCGAGGTGTGCGGCATCGACGAGCGCGGGAATGCCGAAGCGGGCGAGCACGAACGGATGGCGCGGTACGCGCAGCACCGGTGCGAGCACGCTGTCGGTGAGCGCGTCGAAGTGCTTCACCAGTGGACCCACGACACGCCGGTAGCGCGCACCGTCGGCACCGAACGCGGTCAGCGTGCCGTCGATCGGATGGGTGGCCACGCTCGCCCGAGCACCGTCGAGCGGATGGGCCAGCGGAATCTCGGGATGACACCACCGCAGCCCGAACTGCTCGAGCGGGGTGTTGCGGAAGAACGGCGAACTGACGCCCAGCGCGTGCACAGCCGCGCAGACGTCGTGCACGAACCCCGGTTCGATCAGCTCCGCGGTGCGGCACCCACCGCCCGGGGTGGCGGCAGCTTCGTAGACGGTGACCGAGCGGCCGGCGCGAGCGAGCGTGATCGCCGCGGCAAGGCCGTTCGGGCCGGCTCCGATGACGACCGCGTCGGGAGCGCTGCTCACCTCAGCTCTTCGGATCCTCGAGCGCGCCCGACGCGATGGCCGCCTCGATCTCGGCCTCGGTGAAGCCCAACACCTCGCGGCACACCTCGCGGGTGTGCTCGCCCAAGATCGGTGCCTGCTCGATGCGAGCAGGCGACATGGCGGTGCCGGTGAACGCCGCGCCCTCGAACACCAGCGGACCGCTCAGCTGCTGGTCGACCTTGACGAGGTAGCCCCGCGCCTGGAGGTGGGGGTCGGTCTGCTGGTCGAGCGTCGTGATCATCGCGCCGCCCGGCACGCCGACCTCCTGGCATCGGGCCATGACCTCGCGAGGCGACAACGAGCGGGTGAAGCCCGCCACGAGCGCGTTCACTTCGCGTCGGGCCGAGAGTCGGTCCGCGGCGGTCGGGTACTGCGCTGCGAGCACGGGTTGACCCATCGCCGCGCACAGGTTCTGCCAATCGGCGTCGTCGCGCACGCAGATGACCGCGTAGTTCTCGTCGAAGTCACCGTCGGGCGCGCACCGGAACACGCCCCAGGGCGCACCAAGATCGTCGTCATTGCCCTGTGGCCCGACGGACCCAGGCTCGAGCGATTCTTTCGCGAGCAGATCGCCGAGCGTGTTGATGACCCCTTCGACCTGGGCGATCTCGACATGGGAACCGCCGCCGCGAAGCTCGCGGCCGAGCACACCCGCCAATGCCCCGATCGCACACAGACGACCGGCCAGATGATCGGGGTGGATCGCCGGGTTCCCCGGAGGACCCTCGCCGTCGGGGAAGGCCCACAGATAGGTCATGCCACCGAACGGCTGGATGGTGGGGCCATAGCCGATCCATGCGGCGCACGTGCCCCGCGAACCGACGAGTTGGCTCGAGGCCATCACGAGGTCGGGGTTCAGCTCGTGGAGCGCCTCGAAGCCCACGCCCATGTCGGTCATGGTGCCGGTGCTGTTGTTCTCGATGACGACGTCGGCGTGCTTGGCGAGCTCGCGCAGGATGCGGAGACCTTCGGCGTGCTTCACGTTCACGGCGAAGCTGCGCTTGCTACGGGACGAGCTGGCGAACGACGGCGTCATCATGCCGCCGAGCACGATGCGCATGAAGTCCGGGTAGGTGTGCGTCTCGATCTTGATGACGTCGGCGCCGTACTCGACGAGCATGCGCCCGCCCTCGACACCCACGCCACCATGGCCGAAGTCGAGGACACGCAATCCGGCGAGCGGCATCGACTTGTCGAGCGGCGCCGCGGCGGCCGCCGCGGTGATGGTGGAAGGCGAACCCACGATGGGGTCGGTGACACTCGGTGGCCCGCTGCGGTAGCCGATGCGTTCACCGTCGAACTCGAAGAAGCCCGACGCGACCTTGGCGATGACCCCGGGCGCGACCTCGGCGTCGACGAAGGAACCGCGCGAAACGAAGTGCTCGTTGCGCAGCACGCCGCCCGGTTCGAGGCGAGGTGTCGCGACCACGCCGCGCCGCTGCGCCTCGGCGGCGGCGTCTTCCATGGTCTTGTCGGCGAAGAACTCGGCGAAGACCGCGTTGAGCACGTCCATGTTCTGCATGCGCACGAAGGTCTGCTCCCACATGGGGTCGGCGAACTCTTCGGGCGAGCCCATCCACTCCCACATGGCCTTCCACTGACGCGGGGCCAACAGCACCAGGCGGATGGCGCCGTCCTTGCAGGGGATCATGGGGTACATCGGCGAGTCGCCGGCCCGCATGACCGGCTTGGCCATGCCGGCGGCGACGATGGCCGACGTGTTCGGGATGCCCCACGTGTTGAGCTGGGTGACCGCTTCGAGGGCCGAGATGTCGATGTACTGACCGCGGCCGGTGGAGCGACGTTGGTAGAGCGCGGTGAGCACCGCGAACACCGCGTGCACACCGACGGCGTCGGACGCGAGGCTGCCCGGGGGCAGCAGGGGTGGCTTGCTCGGGATGCCCGAGGTGGCGAGCCAGCCCGACATCGCCACGACCACGTCGTCGGTGGCCGCATAGCCCGAGTACGGACCGGTCTGGCCGAACGGGCTGATCGAGCACACGACGAGCTCGGGGAACTCGTCGCAGAGGCCGGCGAAATCGAACCCGCTCGCCGCCAGGGCACCCGGGGTCGACGACTCGATGCACACGTCGGCGTCGGCGACCAGCCCGCGCAGCGCGGCGCGGCCCTCGTCGGTGTCGAGGTCGATCGTCGCGCCCGCCTTGTTGCCGTTGCGGAACGCGAACCACATGCTGGTGCCGTCGGCGGTGCGCGGCGGGAACTGACGGCTCGGCGCGCCGCCCGGCGGCTCGACCCGCACGACCGAGGCACCGAGGTCGGCGAGCATGCGACCGCACATGGGTCCCCACTCGTCGGCGAGATCCACCACACGGAGTCCGGTGAGCGGAAGGGGCGTAGCGGTCATGGAGCCTCCGGGGTCCCTGCTCGGTGCAGCGCACGAACGATAGCGAGTCCTCGCTGGCGGGGCGGGGCCCCTCCCCGATCAACGCCCCGCCCGCTTCAACGCCCCGCACGTTCAACGAAAGCGGTCGAGGGCGGTGGTCGCACCCGGCTGCTTCAGCAACAACACGTCGTTGCCCGATCGGCGCGTGGGCGTGACCGGCAGATCGACCGACTCGGGGTCGAGGCGGGCGAGCTTGCGGGCGAGGCCGAGCGAGTCACGGAACCCCAACGCATCGTCGACCTTCATGTTGGAAGCCACGGCGTCACCGATGCGGGCAAGGGTGAAGGGGTTGCGCGTGGAACCGACCTCGCTCATCACGGCGCGGAGGAACGTCTGCTGGCGCTGGATGCGGCCGAGGTCGGCGGTGGGGTCGACGACGTTCTTGCCGTCGACGACCCGGGTGTAGGCCCGCGAACGCACGTACGCGAGCGCCATGTCCTTGTCGAGCCGGTGCACGCCTGCCCTGGTGATGTTGAGCCCGGACTTGTCGTCGAACGCCGGGGCGTCGAACTCGATGTCGACACCACCGACCGCGTCGACCAGATCGAGGAAGCCGGCGAAGTCGATCTGCACGTAGTGATGCACCGGCAACGAGAGCGACTGCTGCACCGTTTGGATCAACCGCGATGGGCCGCCTTGGATCGCGGTGTTGATGCGTTGGCTGTTGTTCGTGCCCACGATGGGCAGCCACAGGTCGCGGGGGATGGGCAACATCCGGTTGCCGTCGTCGGCCACGCGCATCAGCACGAGCGTGTCGGATCGTTCGCCGGCCACGCCCTCGCCCACGACGACATCGCGGTTCTCGACCTCGTCGGAGAGCCCGTCTCGCGAGTCGGTGCCCACGATGAGGTAGTTGGTCTCGCCGCCCTTGTCGGGCGTGAGCACCGCAGCGACCGGGATCTTCTCGATCTTGTTGTAGATCTTCCAGGCGTACCCGATCGCGCCTACGAGCAGAACCACACCCACCACGACGATGCCGATTGCCACCTGGAGCACGCGGCGGCGGGTGCGTCGCGGACGCGGCGCGACCTCGACAGGCGGCTCGTCGGACTCGGGTCGACGCAGCGGCACTTCGTTGGGTGGCGCGGCGTCGGGGGGCGGAACCTCGAACGACCGAAGATCGGCGGTGAGTGACCCGGGCCGCGTGCGACCCGCGGGCTTCGGCCGCGGCACTGTCCGTGTCGGTTCGGGTGCCTCCGGCGCTTCCCGCGCCTGCGGCGTGTCCGGGGCGCGCTGGGGTCGGGGGTTCGGGCGGGGCGACGGACGCGGCCGAGGGCCGGAGTCGTCGGAGGGTGCGCGACCGCCTCGTTCATCCATGCCCGCGCATCATCGCACCCGCGTCACCTGACGCCGCGGCACCCCCTGCTAGAGTTCGCATTGGGCCTCGGGCGGGCTATCCGTGGGTGCGACGCGACATCGCACCTGAGCCCCCGGACCAGCGCCCCGGCGTCGGTCCATGACCCACGGACGGAACGTTCCGTCCGGTCAGCGAGACTGCGGTGCGGAACCAGACCGCTGGACAGAAGAAGACCCGGCAACGTCGTTCGGCTTTGGCCGCGGCGCTCGCAGTGGCAGGCCTCGGCCTCGTGGCGCCCGCGTCCGCGTCCGCGCAGGACGGCATCAAAGAGGCGCGCCAAAAGCGCGAGGATGCCCGCAACGCACAGCTCCAAGCGGCGCGCCAGATCAACCTGCTCACCGCCGAGGACGCCGAGGTGGCACGCGCGCTCGCGGCCATCGAGGCCGCGGTGGTCAGCCAGCAGTCACTCGTCGAGGACGGACGCCGGCGCCTGGCCGACGCCCAGGCCCAGCTCGTCGCCCGCGAAGCCGACCTCGTCACCGCGAAGCACGACCTCGACGTCGCGAATGCCAAGGTCCAGAGCATCCTGATCGAGCGCTATGTCGGTGAATCCGACGCCCCGATGCTCGTCCTGCGCTCGGTCGACGCGCAAGAGGCGCTGCGCAAAGAAGCGGCGCTCGACTTTCTCCACGGTTCCCAAACCGACACGGTGAACGCGTACAAGGCGGCACGAACGACGCGGGACCGGGCGGTCGCCGAGGCCCAGGACGCCCTCGGCGAGACCGACCGCCTCCGCCAGTCCCTCGAGGCCGATCTGTCGGAGTTGCAGTCGCGTCTGGCCTCACAGGTCACCGCACGATCCGAGCTCCAGCGCCGCATGGCCACCTGGCGAAGCAACCAGGATCAACTCGAGCGCGACGAGGTCGCGCTCACCGAGCTCATCCAGAAGCGTCAGCTCGAAGCGCTGAAGGTCACCGATGCCACCGCTGCGGCGGCGTCCCTCAAGGGGTTCATCACACCGGCGAAAGGCGCGTACGGCTCCGGGTTCGGCCTGCGGATGCACCCCATCTTCAAGGAGACCCGCCAGCACGCCGGCGTCGACTTCGACGCCAAGATGGGCGAAGCCGTCTGGGCGGCCAAGGAAGGCAAGGCGCTCTATTCGGGCACCATGGGCGGCTACGGCAACGTGATCATCCTCGATCACGGCAACGGGGTGAGCACCCTGTACGCCCATCTCTCGCGGATCCTCGTGAACCAGGGCAACAGCGTGAGGAAGGGTGAGGTGATCGGCCTGGTCGGTTCCAGCGGGTGGTCGACCGGGCCGCATTTGCACTTCGAGGTCCGGGTCGGCGGGGTCGCGAAGGACCCGATGTTGTTCCTGCCGTGAACCAGCCCGCACCGCCGGCGCACGCCCCAGGCCTCGGCATATTCGTAGGCCCAACAGCTCATTTCACTGTCTTTCGGTCCGCATTTCGTCATGTCGTCTGGCATCGGCGGGATCTGTCGGCCAAGATGTGGACGTCCGATCGCGGATCCCCGATATCCGTGCCGGGAAGGAAGGCCAGACCATGATGAACAGCCCGGCAGGACGTCTCACGGCACGTGAGATCATCGCCAAGACCTTCTCCGCGAAGGCTCGGCGAGGCTATGACCCCGCCGAGGTCGACGCGTACTTGATGGATATCGCCCGGCAGGTCGACGAGCTCAACCTCGAGATCGATCGCCTGACCAACGAGGTCGTTCGGTTGTCGTTCAGCCAGCCGGCGACCACCTCCGCCGCGGCGCCCTCGCCGGCACCGGCACCGGCACCTGCAGCCGAACTGCCGCCGCCGCCCGCGCCCGTCGCTGCGCCCGAGCCGATCGCCCCAGTGGCGGCTCCGGTCATGGCGCCGGCCGCACCTGCGCCGGTGGCCAAGGCGCCGGTCGCATCGGGCGACCACACCGCCGAGGAAGAGTCGCTCAAGCTCATCCTCAAGGCAGCCCAGAAGACCGCCGAGGTCACGATCGTCGACGCCCGTGCCCGCGCCGAGGAGATCATCGCCGAGGCTCGCTACCGCGCCTCCGAGATCACCCGGGAAAGCGACCGCAAGGCCTTCGAAGCGGCCAGCCGCATCCAGACCGAGATCGTGAACCTCGAGGACCAGCTGACGCACCGCCGGGGCGAGCTCGAGTCGTTGCACCGTGCCGTCGAGAGCGAGAGGGCTCGGGTCCGGGGCTTCGCCCAGGATCTGCTGCGCTCGGTCGGTGACGAGCCGGCTGCGCCGACCCGCCCGGCCAACGTGATCCAGCTCGAGCCGGCGCCGATGGTCGATCTCACGACCGAGAACCGCACCGCAGCCGCACACGACTGAACCGGGCGGCCCGACGGCCGCTCGAGCAGAACAGGTACGACTACTCGTTGGTCGGGGTCATATGACCCCGACCAACGCCGTTTTCAACGTCTCGGCGAAGCGCCACAGGTCCTCGTAGCTGTTGTAGAGGGGCGCCGGGGCGACACGCAGGATCCTGGGCGGTCGGGTGTCCACGATCACGCCGGCCGCACCGAGGCGGCGCACCACCTCGGCTGCCGGAGCCGGAAGGCGCAGCGTGAGCATGGCGCCACGCCGTTCCGGATCGGCCGGGGTGATCTGCTCGACGCCATCGATGCCGGCGACGAGCGCTTCGAGCGTTGCGGTGAGCTCGACCGAGCGGGCGCGCAGCCGAGGCATGGTGGCGGCCGCGAAGATCTCGAGGGATCCATGCACCGACGCCACGCTGACCACCGGCGGGTTCGAGATCCTCCACGAGCGCGCACCGCTCGCCGGCGCGAAGTCGACCTGCTCGTCCATGGCGAAGCGGGTGTCGGGGTCGTTGCCCCACCAGCCGGCGAGTCGGACGAGATCGGTGTCGTCGCCGTGACGGTCGTGGACGAAGAGCGCACCGACCGCGCCGGGCCCGCTGTTCAGGTACTTGTAGGTGCACCAGGCCGCGAAATCGACGTCGTCGTCGTGCAAGGTCAACACCCGGTTGCCGGCCGCGTGCGCGAGGTCGATGCCGACGAGCGCGCCTGCGGCGTGGCCGGCCCGCACGATGGCACCGATGTCGACCGCCTCGCCCGTGAGGTAGTGGACGCCGCCCACCAACACGAGTGCGAGCTCGTCGTCGTGCCGCTCGATCTCTTCGACGATGCGCGACGTGGGCACGAGGCCGGCGTGGTCCGCGGGGACGACCACGAGATCGGCATGCGGGTCGAGGCCGTGCCACGCCAGCTGCGCAGCTACGGCGTACCGGTCGGACGGAAAGGCCGCCTCCTCGATGAGGATCTTCCGGCGACGCCCCGACGGCCGGAAGAAGGATGCCATCAGCAGGTGCAGGTTCACGGTGAGCGCGTTCGCGATGGCCACTTCGTGGGCCTGCGCCCCCACGAGCGACGCGGCCAGGGCGGCAGGTACGTCGTCGACGCCGTACCACGGACGCTCGCCGTCGAAGTGGCCCTCGACGCCGCGCGTGCCCCACGCGTCGAGCGACTCGAGGATCGCGGTGCGCGAGCGGTGGCTCTGCAGACCGAGGGAGTGCCCGCACAGGTACGCGACATCGCGGCCGTTGCGTCGGGGGAACACGAACTCGTCCCGGAAGCTGCGCAGCGGGTCGTGTTCGTCGCGGCTGCGGGCATCGTCGAGACCCGAGAGCGGGCTCATGGAAGCTGGATCTCGGTGGCCTGTTCGAGGACGTGACCGCAGCGCTCGCACCGTCGGTGCGCGTCGTCGGATGCGAACTCGTCGAGGATCGCCTTGATCTCGGTCTCGATGTTGCGCAGTCGGAACGAACGACGGAAGAGCTCGGCGCCGCACGACGAGCAGTACCAGGCGAGCGAGTCCTGCTCGGCGGGGCGTCGCGTCCGTTCGATCACGAGTCCCCAGGTTCCGGCGGGCCGACGGGGCGCATGGGGTACACCGCCGGGCACGAGGAAGATCTCGCCTTCACGGACGAGGTGCTCGGTGAAGGAACCATCGGGCTCGCGGATGTCGACCCGAATGGTGCCGCGCAGCTGTTGGAAGAGCTCGTCTCCCGGGTTGCAGTGAAAGTCGTTCCGGCGGTTCGGACAACGGACCACCATGGTGATGAACTCCGACTCGGCGAAGACCACCTTGTTGGCGACCGGTGGCCGGAACGCGGCGGCGTTCTCCTCGATCCAGGTCGCGAGATGCACGGGGCCGTCAGCCGAGCTCATGGCGCGAGCGTACTGGTGATCGTCAGAGTGCACGGTTCGAGTCGATGCGTGCTCTAGCGTCAACGCCATGCTGCTGGCGGTCGGCGATGCCTACGAAGAAGTTGTTGTCGAGCTGGGCGCGTCCCCGCCCCGCGGGGGCGTGGGGTCCGCGCACATCCTGCGGCGGCGCGGTGGCAGCGCGGCCAACGTGGCCGCCTTGGCCGCCGAGGTGCACGCCCGGTCGCGCTACGCGGGCCAGGTGGGTTTCGATCACGCGGGCGACTTCCTGATCGACGATCTGGCGGACTGCGGTGTCGACGTGCGGGCCACCCGCCACGGCCGCACCGCCACCGCGGTGATCGTGCGATCGGGGGCCACGACCACCCGCATCGTCGACCGGGCCTCCGCGACCCAGTGCACCACGCTCGAGTCCACCGTGCTCGACGACGTCACGCTCATCCACCTGCCGGCCTCGTCGTTCAGCGTGGAACCGTTGGCCACTGCGGTCGAGGACCTGCTGGGCGAAGCCATCGAACGTGGCATACCCATCACCATCGACGCGGCCGGACCGGCCACGATCGACGAGATCGGTGCGCACGAGATGTGCTCGCTCGTGGCCCAGCTGCGGCCGCTCGCGTTCTTCTGCAACCGCGCGGAATCCGAACGCCTCGGACTGCGCGGTCGCGAGCCCATGGCGGGTGCGCTCTACACGGTGATCACGTCAGGCCCCCGGCCCGCGTTGCTGCTCACGGCCAACTCGGCCACGTCGTTCCCCGTGCCACCGGTGGCCGACATCGTCGATCGCGACGGCGCCGGCGATGCGTTCGTGACCGGCTTCCTGCTCGCGCACATGAGCGGGCAGGTACCTGCGACCTGCATGCGCGCCGGCCACCTCCTCGCGTCGCGCGTGCTGCGCCACGCGGGCCCGCGCCTGAGCACCGTTCAGGCGGTGGCGAACGAGACGTCGGTGTCGGCTTCGATCACATCGTGATCGATGAAGCGCATGCCTGAGTACGCCAGGATGACCAGGCTCGCGAACCCGAGCATGGCCAGGGCGTCGAGCGCCATGGTCTCGCGCATGCCGATCACATCGCCGAGCCGCCCGAGCACGAACGAGCCGATGGGCATGCCGAGCATGACACCGGTGAGGTAGCACGACACGACCCGCCCGCGATATTGGTCGGGCACGGAGCTCTGGAGAAACGTGTTGAACGTGGTGGCCACCGGGATGTGGGCCAGACCGCACACGAACAGCCCGAGCAACCCGACCCGGAAGTCGGTGGTCACCGGCAACAGGGCCACGCCGCAGACGTACGCGATGAGGCCGGCGCGCAAGGTGGCCGAGCGCGAGATCTGGTTCCCGAAGAAGACCATGCAGAGGCCGCTGACCACGGACCCCACGCCGAACGCCGCGACGAGGCCGGCGTTGTCCTCGCTGCTGCGGCCGTACATGTCGGCGGCCATGGCCGCAGTGAGTTGGATGAGGCTCTGGCCGAACGCCGACAACAAAAACGCCGCGACGACGATCCGCCGCATCGACGAGCGCGACCACGTGTACCGAAAGCCCTCGGCCATGGCCGCGAACGCCTTGACCTGCGTGCGTGGCGCGATGGTCTGCATGGGGCGGGCGATGAGCACGGCCAGCACCACCGGCAGGAACGTGATCGCGTTCGCGAGGAACGCGGCACCGATGCCGAACAGTGCGAGCGCCAGCGCGCCCACCATGGGGCCGATGGCCCGCGACGCCTGGAACTGGACCGAGTTGAGCCGCACTGCGGTGACCAGATGCTCGCGTGGCACCAGGGTCGGCACGAACGACTGCCACGCGGCCACCTGGATGCCGGACACCACCCCGCTGCAGAAGAGCAGCAGCAGCACGCGCCACGGCGTGAGCAGGTCGGCCTGGTACACGACGAAGAACGCGAACGCGAAGATCATCTGCAGCGTCTGCGTGACGCCGAGGATCAGCCGGCGGGGGAGTCGATCGGCCAGCACGCCGGCGTAGGGCGTCACGCAGACGCTGCAGATGATCTTCGCGTTCGCGTTCTTCGTCGTGTACCAGGCCGACCTGCTCA
>JBKJKR010000028.1:0-3977 GCA_046597135.1 Acidimicrobiales bacterium
CCATCGCGTACCTCCACGTCACCGACACTCCCGACGCCACGTGGGCGCAGGTCGCACCGTTCGCGCTGCACGAGATGAACGGCTATGGCCAGTGGGCGGCCGAAGCGTCGTCCGCCATCGGCTACAGCCCGGTCGCCGACGCCGATACGCTGCGCACGATGGGCATCTACCAGATGCTCACGCCCGAACAGACGATCGAACAAATCACCGCCGCGGGTCCCGGCGCCGCGGTGCTCTTCCATCCGCTCATGGGTGGCGTCCCGCCAGAGCTCGCCTGGCAGAACCTCCGCCTGTTCGAAGAGAAGGTCCTCCCGCACCTTTGAGATCCATCTCCCCGGAGCGACGTGGCGGCGTCGCGGCGCTCGTCGTCGCGGTCACCATCGCCATCCTCCTGGTCGTGCTGCAACCCGGTCCGAAACCCCAGCGGGCGGTCACCGAGGAAACGGTCGGTACCACCACGTCGTCGACCGCGTCCCTATCGCCCGGCGTGCAGCTCTGCAACCTCGCGAAACGGTTCGTGCAGGACGCCGAAGGCCTCGAGCCGTACGACGTCGCACGCATCGCCGAGGTGTTCTACGTCGCGGCCGTCAAGCTCGTCGACGGGGCCACGCGGGCCGAGTTCGACGCCACCGCCCGCTACTACACCGAGTTCAACCAGATAGGCAGCGAGTTCGACTACGACGTGTTCCGCATCGCGGCCGCCGGCCGCGGCGACCGCTGGGCGCAGCTGCTCTACCGACCACCGCTCGGCATCGAGACCGCTCGTGCCGCGATCCAGTTCACGTGCGAGGTCACGATCCCTCCCCCGCCGACGCTCACCACGTTGCCGCCCACCACGACCACGACTGCCTTCTCGGGTCCCGGCGGTTCCGGCGCCACCGGTACCGGTGCAACGGGTTCGCCGTGGCCACCTACCCGCCCGAGCACCATGCGCTGCGCGACCTCCGCTTCGCCACCGAACGACTCGGCGCCGGCCACGTCCGGTGCTTCGCGCCGCTCCAGCGCGGCATCTGCGCCGACGACGGCTCGGTGCGGGTCGGCGCGATCGGCATGATGATCGACGTCGCCGGAGCCGCGGTGGCCATCGTCGCCGCGGCCCCCGATTGGTCGGCCACGGCCGACCTTGCCTACTGGAGCGTCCGGCCCATCGTGCACGGCCCGGTGATCTGCGATGCGCGTCTCGTGCGCGCGGGCAGCGGCATCATCGTCGTCGAGGCCGACGTGTACGACGGCAACGGTACCGAGGATCTGCCGTCACGGCGTAGCGGACACGCACGCATGTCGTTCGCTCGCATCCCGGCCAGTGCGTCGCGCTCCGCTTCCAAGCTCGATCGCTCCGGGCAGCCCACTTCCCGCCAGACCATGGCCACGCCCACCTCCGAACTCGACGACCCGTTGTTCGAGAAGCTGGCGCTGCGGTTCGTCGACGACGCCCACGGCATCGTCGAATGCGACAAGTCCGATTACGTGCGCAACAGCTTCGGCACCATCAACGGCGGCGTCATGTGCGCGATCTTCGAGGCGGCCGCCGAGCGTGCCGCGCGCGTCGCCGCGGGGGCACCGTTGATCGCCCGCGATGTGCAGGTGCACTACCTCGCCCAGACCAAGGTCGGGCCGGCGCGCACCGGCGCCCGGGTGCTCCGCGCCGATGACCGTGTCGCGGTCGTCGAACTGCGCATGGTCGACGCCGGCAACGACGACAACGTGCTGTGCCTTGCGACCGTGTCGCTCAGTTCGCCGGTGTAGCCCAGAACGCTTGCCAGGTGAGGTCCGAGTACGGGATCGAGCCGAGGCCGTCGTGGTGTTCGGGCCAGTTCGCCGGGGCCAGCGTGAGCGGGTTCACCCCGACCTCTGCGCCATAGAACAGAAGGTGCCGGCGGCGCACGAACAACCACCGGCCGTCGCGGCGTTCGTACGTGTCGTCGTAGCGGATCGCCTGTTGGATGAACCGCTCGCCGTCCTGGACCTCGGCCTTGCAGTACACGTGCCCCGTGGCGTGGTCGGCGTCGACGAGGTCGATCTGGTGCGTGCCCACGTTGAGGATGCTCACGCCGATCGCCCGCAGCTGCGCGGCAAGGTTCTCGTGCAACGCGTCGCAGCCGTAGGTGTCACGTCCGACGCGCACGTCGTCGACGAACAACGCCACGAGCGCGTCGATGTCGCGCCGATCGGTGGCGATCGCATAGCGCGCCACGAGCTGACGGATCTGCTCGTAGGCCAGGAGTCGTTCGAGATCGGTCATGGTTTCGCTTCCTGTATGACGACGTTGTGCAGCACGCCGATACCCGTGATGTGGACCTCGACGGTCTCGCCCGGCACCATCCACCGCTGAGGATCGCGGGCCATGCCGACGCCCCCGGGGGTGCCCGTGGCGATCACATCGCCCGGGCACAGAGCGCTGAACGTCGACAGGTATTCGATGAGCGTGGGGATGTCGAAGATGAGGAGGTCGGTGCCCGACTGTTGCACCACCTCGCCCGACAACCGCGTGGTCAACGTGAGCCGGCGCGGGTCGGGGATCTCGTCCGCAGTGACGATCCACGGGCCGAACGCGCCGCTACGGTCGAAGTTCTTGCCCGCCGTGAAC
Source organism: Acidimicrobiales bacterium (assembly GCA_046597135.1). Taxonomy (GTDB): domain Bacteria; phylum Actinomycetota; class Acidimicrobiia; order Acidimicrobiales; family WLNW01; genus WLNW01. The sequence continues at coordinate 2,588 of JBKJKR010000028.1, forward strand.
TGCGACGAGTGCCGTTGCCAATCTCGGATGCTGCCGTCGTTGAAGCAGCTGTAGCCGGCCACGTGACCCAGCGCGTCGGCCGCGGCGATGTGGCGACCGGCCCGGCCGATGATCACGGCGAGCTCGCCCTCGTAGTCGAACGCCTCGCTCGCCGACGGGCGTTCGATCGGCGCACCCGCGCCCACGAGCGACGATGCGAACCTCACGAACACCGTGGGGTGCGCGACCTCGCTACGACCGGTTTCCTCGCGGTGCGCCTTGTAGTTGATGCCGATGCAGAAGATCCGTGGCGGCGCGGGAATGGGTGGCAACAACTCGACCGTGTCGAACGCGAGCACCGGCGCCCGCAGCGCGGCGTTCGCAAGTTCCTCGAGCGCATCGGCCGCGAGGACGGCCCGCAGATCCGCGTGGCGCCCACCGAGCACCGCCCCGACATCGGCGATGGTGCCGTCGTCGATCATCGACCCGTACGACCCGCGGGAACCATGGCGAAACGACACGAGGCGCATGCCCCGACCGTAGCAACTGCCGTCCTACCGACCCGCACGATGTCGACGCGTCGTCACTTCACCCGCAGATGCATCACTCGCCCTGGGCCGGCGTATGCGCCCAGAACAACGAGTGTTCGGACGAGCCATCGGGAACGATCGTTTCGTGATCGATCACGAACCCCGCCGTCTCCATCCAGGTCCGGTACGTCGAGGCGTCGGCCTGGCTCCACCACATCGTGGCGCTCGTTCCCAACCAGCCATCCTCCGAACCCGTCCATGCCTTCGTCCCTGCGGTGATCAGCAACAGACCCCCGGGGCGGAGCCAAGAGGCAACTCGGCGAATGAGCACGGGCTGTACTTCCAATGGCAGATGGATGATCAAGTAGAGCATCACGGCCGCGTCGAACTCTCCGGCGGTGAACGAACCTCGGTGAGGTCACAGCGCCCACCCACCGACCACGAGGCAGAAGCGGCCTGAGGGTCAGCCGTTGGCGATGGCCTGGCCGATCTTGAGCAGCTGTGCGGTGGCGCCGCCGAAGGTGAGCTCGATCGACTTGGCCCACAGGAAGTAGCGGTGCACCGGGTAGTCACGATCGACGCCCATGCCACCGTGCAGGTGCTGCGCCGCGTGCACCACGCGCTGACCGCCGTCGGCGGCCCAGAACTTGGCGATGGCCACCTCGTTCTCGGCCGGGAGTCCTTCGTGGATGCGCCACGCGGCCTGCAACGCCGTGAGGCGCACCGCCTCGGTGTCGATGTACGCATCGGCGGCACGCTGGCCGACCGCCTGGAACGTGGCGATCGGGCGACCGAACTGCTCGCGGGTCTTCGTGTACTCCGCGGTGATGCGCAGCGCCGACTCGCACACACCCACGGCGATCGCCGCGAGGGCCGCCGTG
>JBKJKR010000031.1:0-3968 GCA_046597135.1 Acidimicrobiales bacterium
ACCCCGGCTCCGGCCGGGTGATCCTGATCGGAGAAGCCCATGGCTTTTGACAACACCGTGACCATCGTGGGCAACGTCACCCGCGACCCCGAGCTTCGCTTCACCCCCAGCGGTGCAGCAGTGGCCACCTTCGGCCTGGCCTGGAACCAGCGCAGCCAGAACGCTCGGGGCGAGACCGAGGAGAAGGTCTCCTTCTTCGACGTCACCTGCTGGCGGCAACTGGCCGAGAACGTGGCCGAGTCGCTCAGCAAGGGCGCACGCGTGGTGGTCTACGGCCGCCTCGAACAGCGCTCGTGGGAGACCAACGACAAAGAGCGCCGTTCGAAGGTCGAGATCATCGCCGACGACGTGGCACCCAGCCTCAAGTGGGCCACTGCCGAGCTCACCCGCAATGACTTCAAGGGCGACACCGGAGGCGGCGGGTCCGCCGGTTCGGCGAGCCGTGGCGGCAGCCCCCGCGCCGTCCCCAATGAACAATCGTATGACACCGACGAGGAACCGTTCTGATGGCAAAGGTCGCAGCAAAGCGCGCGAAGAACAAAGACAACTCGCGCCGTAGCAAGAAGAAGATCTCGATCCTCAACACCGAGCGGGTGGAGTACGTCGACTACAAGGACGTCAACCTCCTCCGCCGGTTCATGTCCGATCGGGCCAAGATCCGCGCTCGTCGGGTCACCGGCAACAACGATCAGCAGCAGCGCGAGATCTCCCGGGCCATCAAGAACGCCCGTGAGATGGCACTCCTGCCGTACACCAGCCGGGTCACCACCCAGCGGGGTCAGCGTGGCGATCGCGGAGACCGTGGCGATCGCGGCCCGCGTGGCCCGCGTGAAGATCGTGGGCCCCGCGAAGACCGGGGCGATCGTCCGGCAGCAGCCGCGCCGGCCGCGCCGGCCGCCGAGTCCGACACCGCCGTCACCACAGGAGCCGAAGCATGAAGATCGTCCTCCGCACCGATGTGAACGGGCTCGGCAAGCGTGGCGACATCGCCAACGTCGCCGACGGCTACGCCCGCAACTTCCTGCTCCCGAAGGGCAAGGCGCTCGTCGCCACGCCGGGGGCCGAAGCCCAGGCCGAAACCATGCGTCGCGCCCGCTCGTTGCGTGCCGCCGCCGATCGGGCCGACGCGATCAAGATCGCCGACACGCTCGCATCGTCGTCCATCACCATCAAGGCCAAGTCGGGCCGGGGTGGCAAGTTGTTCGGTTCGGTCAGCACGTCGGACATCTCCGACGCCATCACCCGCCAGACCGGCGCGATGGTCGACCGCCGCAACCTCACCCTGAGCGAACCGATCAAGCAACTCGGCAGCTTCAGCGTCACGGCGCACCTCATCGGTGACGTCGACGCGGCGTTCCTGGTGAACGTCGTCGCGCAGTAGCAAACCCGTACGTCGTCCACAGCCACGTGGGGATTGTCCCCAGGACAATCCCCACGTCAGGGCGCTTATCCCCCGCGATTTCCCCGGTATTTCGCAGGTTGTCCTCTGGTAGCCCACAGGCATGATCGACAAGGGTGTGGCCCGATGCCCGAGCGATCCCGTACGACCTCCCCCCGCCGTTCCCGAGACAACCGACGCGACCAGTACGACGACGGTGTGGTCATCGACCTCACCGACGGCTCCGGCCCCATCGGCCGGGTCCCACCCCACAACCTCGAGGCCGAGGCTTCGTTGCTCGGGGCGATGTTGCTCTCGCGCGACGCCATCGTCGACGCCATCGAGATCGTCACGTCCGAGCAGTTCTACAAGCCGGCGCATGCCCACGTGTACGACGCGATCCTGTCGTTGTACGGCGCAGGTGAACCCGCCGATCCGGTCACCGTCGCCGAGGAACTGCGCCGCGCCGGCGTGCTCGACGTCATCGGCGGGGCGGGGCTGCTCGTCGAGCTGCAAGCCACCACACCGGCCATCTCCAGCGCCACGAAGTACGCCCGCATCGTGCAAGAGTGCGCGACCCTCCGGCGACTCATCGGCGTGGCCCACGAGATCGCCGAGATCGGCTACTCGCGCCCCGACGACGTCACCAAGGCAGTCGACTCCGCCGAGACGCTCATGTTCGATGTCGGGCAGGGCCGGGTCGCCGACACCATCGCGCCCATCCGCGAACTGCTCGACCTCAACCTCGATCGGCTCGAACAGCTCTACGAGCGGGGCGAGACCATCACGGGCACGCCATCGGGGTACACCGATCTCGACGAGATGCTGTCGGGCCTGCAACCGAGTGCCCTCATCGTGGTCGGTGCCCGACCCGCCATGGGCAAGACCAGCTTCGCCCTCGGGCTCGCCGCACACGCCGCCATCGAGGGCGGGCGCCCGGTCATGATCTTCTCGCTCGAGATGAGCCAGCTCGAGCTCAGCCAGCGGCTGCTCTGCTCGGAGTCGCGTGTCGACGCGAAGAACATGCGCGACGGCAAGCTCACCGAGGCCGACTGGAAGAAGATCAGCCACGGTGTCGGACGCCTCGGCGAGGCGCAGCTGTGGATCGACGACAACCCGAACACCACCGTCATGGAGATCCGGGCCAAAGCTCGCCGGTTGAAGAGCAAGGTCGGCGACCTCGGGCTCATCGTCGTCGACTACCTCCAGCTCATGACGGGCCGGTCGAGCGCCGAGAACCGCCAGGTCGAGGTGTCCGAGATCAGCCGTGGCATGAAGATCCTCGCCCGCGAGCTCGAGGTTCCGGTGGTGGCGCTGTCGCAGCTGTCCCGCACGCTCGAATCACGAGCCGACAAACGGCCGATGTTGGCCGACCTGCGCGAGTCCGGTTCCATCGAACAGGACGCCGACGTCGTGATGTTCCTGTACCGCGACGAGGTGTACCACCCCGACACCAATGATCTCGGCACCGCCGAGATCATCATCGCCAAGCACCGGGCCGGCCCCACCGGTGTGGTGCGCCTCGCATTCCTCCCCCACTACACCCGCTTCGCCAACATGGCCCGGTCGATGTAGCGGGTTCGAGTCGCCCACTGCCGGTGCGCCGCCGGGCCTTGGTGGCGTCCGTACACTTGCCAACGTGTCCGACCACGAACCACCCGCAGCACGTCCGGCCACCCGCTGGGCCGGCACTGCGGCACCTCGGGGCGACGCCTACGACCGACGCTGGGACGAGCTGGCGGCCGCCGGCCAGGACCCGCACGGTGAAGCCACCTTCGTCGAACGCTTTGCGCCGTCGCGGGTGCTCGACGCGGGCTGTGGCACCGGCCGGGTGGCTCGCGAGCTTGCGCGCCGCGGCGTCGAGGTGGTCGGCGTGGACGTCGACCTGACGATGCTGGCCACGGCGCGGGCGAAGTCCCCCGAGCTGCGGTGGTTCGAACACGATCTCGCCTCGCTCGATCTCACGCCACATCTCGAGCCCGCCATGCTGTTCGATGTGGCGGTCATGGCCGGCAACGTCATGATCTTCGTGCACCCGGGGACCGAGGGCGTGGTGCTCGCTCGCGTGGCCGCGCACGTCCGGGCGGGCGGACACGTCATCGCCGGCTTCCAGTTGCAACGCCGAGGTCTCGACCTGGCGACCTACGACGCGTGCGCGACCGACGCCGGCCTCGAGTTGGTAGAGCGCTGGGCCACCTGGTCCCTCGACCCGTTCGTGGCCGCGCACGCGGACTACGCCGTGTCCGTTCACCGACGCCTCGTGCCGTGACCGACGAACCCGCGTCCGACAACACCCCGGCGTCGAGCGCCGCGACCGACAGCGCCGCGACCGACAGCGCCGCGACCGACAGCACCGCGGCACCCGGCATCGCCCGGCGGCGCATCCCGCTCTGGTTGCTCCTGGTCATCGGCGTGGCGGCCGGCAGCCTGATCGGGCTCGGCGCGTCGGCGTTGTTCTCGAGCGACGACAACGACGGGGACACCGCCCGTCTCTCGCTCCAGAGCTCGACCGGCGACGAAGCTGCAGCGCAACAGGCCGCGAAGCAGGCGTTCCTCGACGCCTGGCGGCGGTACCGCACCGCGACCTACA
>JBKJKR010000070.1:0-2970 GCA_046597135.1 Acidimicrobiales bacterium
CGCGCTCCGGGCACCTGACGTTCGCCGGCTTCGCCTCGCAGCTGCATGACCGCTTCACGGAAGTGGCCGGTGCCGCGCGTGGCGCCTTCGGAGAGCGATCCGCCGTGTGGGTTCACGGGAACGCGGCCGTCGATGAGGATGCGGTTGTTGTCGGCGTCCCAATTGTCGGCGAGGAACTTCGCCGCGCCGCCCGGCGGGCAGTAGCCGAGGTTCTCGAACCAGGCGAGCGTGATGATGGTGAAACCGTCGTAGGGCAGGAACACGTCGACGTCGTCGAGCCACACGTCGCTCTTGGCCTTGAGCGCATCGACCACGACGTGCTGGCCGTGGTGGTTCAAGTCGGCGATCTGGTCTTCGTATGCACCGCCGAGGCCGACTGTTGCGGCGTGGATCACCACGGTCGGTCGCCCGAGCTGCTTGGCGCGATCGACCGTGGTGAGCACGAACGCGTCGGCGCCGTCGACGGGGATGTCCATGTCGAGCAAGCAGAGCGGCCAGCGGATCATGCGCGCCGCGTAGTAGTCGTCGAGCGTGATCGGTGCTCGCATGGCGGCAAGCGGGTTGAGCGCTGCGTTGGTGCGCATGTTCACCGCGACGCGACCGAACGGTTCTTTGGTCGCGCCGTACTCGTGCATGTACCGACTGGCCCACGCGGTGTACGCCGGTGCCATGGCGATGGTTTCTGGGATGCCCGCCGCGGGCTGGCTGCCGAGGTGCTTGCGGAACGGATCGTTCGCCGCGCTGCGTGAGTTCCACGGCAGGCGAAGCATCGTTGCGCAGACGAGCACGGTGTCGCACGAGCCGGAGAACACCGCGTTCATGGCATCGACGATCGAGTTCATCACGACGGGCGTGGGCTTGGTGAAGTGCGTGACGTTCTCGAGGCCGAGTGCGGTGGCGAGCGCTTCGGGTCCGGGTGCGCCAGGTTCGTTGGTGCAGACCACGCCGTTGATGTCGGCCGCAGTGAGCCCGGCGTCGCGTATGGCCTTCGTGGATGCGTCGAGCGCGTTCGCGAGTGGTGTGCGGTCGCTCGCGCGCAGGAAGCCCGTGGTGGCGACGCCGACGATTTCGATCTGGTCCTTGATGGGGTTTCGAGCCATGAGCGCGCTCCTCAGACCTTCGCCGGTTCGAACACGGCGAACGGCGCACCGTCGCGATCGATCCATGTGAGCTGGACGGGCATGTCGATCGCGATCGTGGCCGGATCGCAGTGCACCACGGTGCTCGTGTACCGCAGGCCCGGCTGTTCCTCGAGCTCGACGGTGACGACGGGATACGGGCCGGCGCCGTAGTCCACGTTCGACGCGGCCGGCCCTTGGTACAGCCGCATGAGCAGGTGCACCCGGCCGCGGCCGCTCACGGCCGTGGGCACGACGTTCCACGACCAGCACTGTGGGCACATCGGACGCGGCGGTTGGTGCCAATGGCCGCAGTCCCCGCAACGATTGATTCGCAACTCGTGCGCGAGCCAGCCCCGGAAGAACCCGGCGTTGTCGCGATCGACCTTGAAGTTGGCGAAACGCTCGACGAGCTCGGTGTCGGTCAGCGCAATGGGATCAGCCAACGCAGTCTCCTCGGAACCGCCGTGATCGGCGCCCGCCGCACTGTATGCCGCAGGCGTGAGCGGTGCCGCGGCCGCGCTCCAGACGCGGTCTCGCCCGAATCGCGCCTGGGTGGGCTGCCTGCCGCAAGTGCTCCGAGCGCATGAGGCAACGTGGCGGGTAGAGAGGTTGGGAAAGTGACCACGCGTCCCTCCGTTGATGCCTTGGCCCGTCAGTTGGTACCGGGCGGCGCCGGTGACGACATCGTCATCCTGGTGCACCGGGTACAGCAGCCGTAGCCGGCGACGCTCTTTCCGTGCTCTGAGCGCCCTCATATATGGCTCTTACGTGCATCGGCTTGACTGGCAACGTGCGATCAGATCATGTGAATCGAACCTGGCGCTCGGCCCCTGCAGCGTGTGGAGCCGTGGCGGCGTTCGCCGTGTTGGCCGCCTGCTCGCCGAGCGTCGAAGGCGTGGTCGCGTCGTCGTCTACCACCACGGTCGGATCCGGCGCGCCGTCGACTACCTCGGCGCCGCTGCAGACGACGACCACGCGGTCACCGACGACCTCGACGACGCGCCCGCCGACCACCGTTCCGTCGGTGACCGCTGCGACCGGCAACGCGGCGACCGGAACCACCGCGATCAAGGTGGTCTCGACGACCTCGCAGTACTTCGTGCTGTACGTCAAGCCTGACCGCAAGGCTGCGACCGAGGTCCCGGTGGCCATCGTCAATGGCGAGGCAGGAACGACCACCATCACCGACGGCCGCCGCCAGCTCTCGGAGGACCACTATCGAGTGGCCACGTTCTCCATCGATCAACCCGGCGAGGTCGACGCCGACGGCGTCGACGATCTCACCGAACTCGCCGATCCGGTGAACGCCAACCCGCTGAACCCGGCGCCGAAGCTCGCGGCGCGCGACGGCGCAGTGATCGTGAGCGACGTCAAGACCTTCGAGGACCTGTCGTATCAGGGCAACGACGTCTCACGCGACCAGTACCTGGCCGGCCTCGAGTTCATGAAGTTCTGGATCGTCGGCACGAACACGGCGCACCCCGCCGTGTACTTCATGAACACGAACACCTTCAAGGCCCACCCCGAGTTCTCGTCGGCCATCGGCTTCTCGTCGGGGCGCGGGCCCACCGTCGGCAACATGCGCGGCGACATCGTCTACAACCCCGACGGCATCGCCCCCGACGGTTCGAAGGGCACCTACCGCTTCGCGTTCCAGCCCAGCGACGCCTATCCGTTCAAGGACATCGCGCTCGCGTACGAACTGCTGGTGGCGAGCATGCCGATGCTCGACAACAACCTGCTGTACTACCCGTTCCCGCAGTCCGCACTTCCGCTCTACCAGAAGGAAAAGGCGCTCTACGACGCGTACCGCGTACCGGTGCTGGTGGAACGATGTCGGACGCATCAC
>JBKJKR010000153.1:0-5508 GCA_046597135.1 Acidimicrobiales bacterium
CGCCCACAGCTCCTCTGGTTGCACGCCGTCTCGGCCGCGGATCTCCATCGGCCACAGGAAGTCGTTGGCCCGGAACCCGGTGGCCAGCACGATCACGTCGAGCGGGTGTTCCACCCCGCCGGCGATGATCCCGTCGGGTGTGACCCGCTCGATGGCGTCGGAGATCAGCGAGACGTCGTCGCGGAGCAGCGCGGTGTACACGTTGTCTTCGGGGTCGACGCGGATCGGGCGCGAGGTCATCGGCGGGGTGATCGGGATCATCTTCTCCATCAGGTCCGGGCGGTGACCCAACTTTTCGTTGATGAAGGCGATGCACCCATCCCGCATGGCCTTGTTGGCGGCGCTGCGCGCCAGCGGATCGTCGAAGTTCGGATCCGTGACCATGGCAGGCAGCGTGAGGTCGGGGCCGTACATCCTCCCCATCCGGAACCGGGCGAAGTTCACGTAGAAGGGGACGTGCAGATCGACCCACACCGTCGCATCGGGAAGCGGGGCGATGTAGCCGGGGGTGGCATAGCACCAGCTGGGTGTGCGTTGGAACAGCGTGGTGTGCGCCGCGATCTTCGAGATCACCGGAGTGGTCTGATAGCCCGATGCCCCGCTCCCGACGATGGCGACCCTCTTTCCGGTGAGGTCGAGGTCGGACGGCCATTGCGCGGTGTGGGTGACGACGCCCTTGAACGTCTCGATGCCCTCGATGTGCGCGATCTTCGGGCGCGACAGAAAGCCCACACAACTGATCACGGCGTTGCTCGTCCATCGACGAGGACCATCGGGAGAGAGCGCCTCGACCTCCCACGTCTTGGCTTGTTCGTCCCAGGTCATGGAGCTGACTTCGGTGTTGAACAGGAGGTGATCGGCAAGGTCGTACTTCTCCACGACCCAGTCCATGTAGCGGACGTTCTCCTCGCCCGGGCAGAACGAGAAGGGCTGCGGGTACTGGAGGCCGAAGAGATGCAGGTAGCCGCGGCTCGGAGAATCGACGCGAATACCGGGGTAACGGTTCTCGAACCATGTGCCGCCGACGCCGGCGTTCTTCTCGATCACCACGAACGGGATGCCGGCCGCCTTCAGATGGACCGCGGCGTTGATGCCAGAGATGCCGGCGCCGATCACCACGACGAAGGAGCTCTCGAGTTGCTCGGGCGTGGGCTGGGTCTTCCAGGTGAGACCACGGGCGAGAGGATCGAGTCCGGTCTCCTCGATCCACATGGGAAGCTCGCGCTCGGGGATGCTGGTGCCGGCGATCAGCTCCAGGCTGCGCGGCAGACGGTTCATCGGCCCGATGGATACCCGGCGAGCTCCGCTGTCGCGCAGATCCTTGAGCCAGGCGATCGTCTTGTTCCGCACGAGTTCGACATCGTCAGCGTTCGCAAGCCGGTCCTGTCGTGAATAGCCGAAGACGACGTTCTCGACCGGCATGCAGGTGAGCGTCTCGTCGCCGGTCAGCTGGTAGAGGAGACCGCGCAAGATGAGCGGGTCGGCGTGATCGATGGCGTCGACCAACATCGCGTCGCTGGCCGTCGCCAGCTCGTCGTTGACGTTCGCTTCCACGCTGTCCTCCAACGGTGTCCCCGTCATGCACTGCCTTTCCCGACATGGCCAGCAGATCGCCAGGCGCAGGCGAGGACGTTAGTCGCCCACCCGTCTTTGGCCGCATGCGTCGCCTGGCGACTTCGGGTCTTCCACGCTCCATGCTGACACGGTCAGCTGCGGAACCGGCGATCCCGAAGCAGCACGCCCTCGGCGGGGAACACCTGACGGAACAGCTGCACGGAGCGACGCTCGGCTCGGATGCCGAAGGATCGCAGCCTGGCCAGCACCGCACGGCCGGCGTCGACGCCATCGACGACGACGAACAGCACGGCGCGTTCGTCGTTGGCCACGCGGTACGCGTTGAGGAAACCTGGTGTGTCGCGGACGGCGCTCGCCGCGGCGTCGAGCCACGGGCCGTCGGCACCCACCAGGGTCACGCACGCCGCGCCCACCGTCTGGGTGTCGCCCGGCGAGGGCTTCTCGCGGACGTAGATGGTGCGCTCGAAGGTGATGCCATCGACCACGCCGTCGGGTGGCGGCGTGTACGTGGCGCTGTGGTGCATGTAGGCAGGCGTGGAGAAGTCCGCGTTCTCTGCGTCTTCGATCTGATAGAGCGTGAGCGTCGAGGACGCGGGGCCGTCGTTGTCGACGACACCGTCGACCAGCTGGAAGCGACGCAGGCTGAGGAAGCCGTCGATGCGCATCGTGTCGAAGTGGTGGATGCCCCGCGCGGACCGTCGCGAGCCAGCGGTCGCCGTCGGCTGTAGGTTCCGAGCAATCATGGCGCCCGTTCCTCGGGCCGCACGACGGGGGAGCTCCACCATGCGCGATCGGGTGCGCGTCATCGACGCCGACAACCACTACTACGAGCCTGACGACGCCTACACCCGTCACCTCGAGCCGAAGTTCGCCGATCGATCGCTGCACATCCGCCGGGGCGAGGACGGCATCGGCCATCCGTACTTCGGTGACACGCCGCACTACTACCTGGCCACGACCCCGGTCGACCGCATGGGTCGGCCCGGTGCGTGGGTGCACGACAAATCGGGCCGCTACCACATGCTCCCCGAGGACGACATGTTGCAGCCCGGCCAGATCCCGCACTTCGCTCGCCGTGATGCGCGGCTCGAGTGGATGGACGAAGGATCGATCCAGGCCACGTTGATGTGGCCGAGCCTCGGGCTCACCGTCGAGCACCTGATGCGAGACGACTCCGAGGCCTGCATCGCGAACCTGCGATCGTTCAACCGCTGGCTCGACGAGGATTGGGGCTTCGACTACCAGCACCGCATCTTCGGTGTTCCGTGGATCACGCTCATCGACTTGGACGCGGCAGTCGCGGAGCTCGACTACGTGCTCGCCCACGGCGCGCGCTGCGTCACGGTGTTGTTCGCTCCCGTGCAGGGCCGTTCCATGGGCGACCCCTACTTCGATCCGTTCTGGGCGCGGCTTGCGGAGGCCAAGGTGCCACTCGGTCTACACGGCGCCGAGTCCGGCTACAACGAGCTGTTCTCGACCGCGTGGGGCGAACCGCCGCGGCCGATGGCGCACCAGCAGTCCGCGTTCCAGCGGGCCACGCTGTTCGAGCGCTCGATCATGGACACCATGAGCGCGCTCGTGTTGCACAACGTGTTCGGCCGCCACCCCGACCTCCAGGTGATCTGCGTCGAGAACGGCTCCGCGTGGTTGCCGTACCTGCTGCGCGTCATGGACACCGGCGCGCGCACCGGTGAGTTCGGCGAGTGGATCGGCGGCAAGATCACCGACAAGCCCAGCGAGATCTTCAAGCGCCACGTGTCCATCGCGCCGTTCGACGATGACGACTTCCGCGGCATCGTCGACCTGATCGGCGCGGACCGTGTGCTGCTCGGCTCGGACTACCCCCATCCCGAGGGCTACCCGGTGCCGGTCGCGATGCTGGACGGGATCGAGCTCTCCGAGACCGAGTTCGCGCGCATCGCCCATGACAACGCGGCGGAGCTCCTGCACCTCGACTGAGGCGCGTGGCGTGGCCAGCCGCTGGTCTCGGACGTGACCTCCGTCGCTCGGGCCCTTGGTCGTTCGGTACGCTGACGCCGGGGGTGGACCATGGCTGTCGATGCTCGTACCCGGTGGAACCGCGACGTGCGGGCACTCGCCCGCGACGAGGTGCTCGAGTCGGTGTTGCCGGACGCCTTCGTCCGCCACGGCGACCTCGCGGTGCGGGGCGCGGCGGTGCGCGACGCCGCGCCGCTCGGGCTGCTGGTCGACGGTCGCGCCGTCACGCTCGATCTCGGCGGCACCGCGCCGGTGCTCGTTGCGGGGCTCGACCGTGCGGGTGTGGTGGCCGAGCTCGACGCCGGTGCGCTGTCCGACCTCGCGCAGGACTGGCAGTCCACGATGGGTCTCGCCATGACGGCTCGCGTCAGGCTCACGCGAGGCGGCATCGACGAGTGGATCTCGTGGGAGCCGATCCTGCGGGCGCTGCTCGATGGCCGCAAGGTCCACGAATCGGGCGACGTCGACTTCGTCGACCCCGACGGCCGGCCGCTCGACCTCGACCGCGCGTTCGGCCTCGACGACGACCCGGCCGAGATGGGGCACTTCCTCGAGCAGGCGGGGTTCCTGCACCTGCGCAATGTCTTCACCGAGGACGAGATGGCCACGGTGGCGGCCGACATCGATCACTGGATCGCGAAGGCCACGCCCGACGACGGCGAGTCGTGGTGGGCGGTCGACGACCGCGGCGTCTCGCAGGCCGTCCGCGTGCTGTTCTTCCTCGACAAGTCCGACGCCCTGCGCGAGCTGGTGCACGATGCGCGCTACCAGGCCATCGGTGCGCTGGGCGGCGACGGCCACGTGCACAAGGGCAGCGCCGAGGGCCTCGTGAAGCCGCTCGGCATCGTGCGCGGCCTGTCCGACCTGCCGTGGCACAAGGACTGCGGTCAGGGCAAGCATGCCTACATCTGCAACGCGCTCACGTGCGGCATCTCGGTCACCGGCGCCGACCGCACGAGCGGTGCGCTCGGTGTCATCCCGGGCAGCCATCGCGCGAACACGCTCGCCACGGGTCGCGACCCGAAGCTCGACCTGCCCGCACGGATGCTCGAGACGCGCACCGGCGATGTCACCGTGCACTGCAGCGACACGTTGCACCGCGCCCACCCGCCGGTCGAGCGCCCTCGCAAGGTCGTGTACTCGAGCTTCGCGCTCCCGCCGCTACCCGGCGACGTCATCCCCGACGATCCTCGCTACGGGCGCCAGGCGCGCGCCGAGCTCACCGACGTGCAGGACCGCATCGACGCCGCGTCGAGCACCCGAGCGTGACCGGCGCGCCGCCTGTGGCCGAGTGAGGCACCTGCGGGCGAGTGATCAGCCGCGTCGTGCGCACGCGGTCGTATCCCGGGATCGGCGGGCGCGGCGAGGCATTGCGCCGCTACGTGCACGCCACTATCGCCACCGGCCTCGGCGTGGTCGACGTGGTGCACCCGCTTCTGGACAACGCGGAAAGGCCTGATCGGCGTGCCGCTGCACAAGACGTGCTCGATCGACTGATCGAGGCCGCCCGACGTGACGGTGCGATCGACGAGGACGTCACGGCAACCGACCTCGCGCTCGCCACCATCCGATTCTGCCGCCGCCTTTCGATCGGGCTCGACCTCGCGGACGAGCAAGCGATCGCCCAGCGACAACTCGACACCTACTTGGACGGACTGATCAAGAAGGAATGAACCGAAGGGCTCGACGTCGCCTGGTTCTCCATCCGCCCGCGACCGGACTCGCCGTCGTCGAGCATCTCGTCCGCGCGCACGGCGGCACGGTCGGCATCGTCGACGGCTGGACGGGCACGACGATCGAAGTTGCGCTCCCCGGTACGCGGAGCGAACACGCGCGTATCGCCAGCGGAACGTGATCTCCGCCGCGCGGGTGACGCGCAGGTGACGCGCCCGGACGTGCATTCTCCCGCGCTGTATGGCTGTATCGCATGGCGAT
>JBKJKR010000390.1:0-4303 GCA_046597135.1 Acidimicrobiales bacterium
ATCAACGACAGGCCGATCGCCGAGTCGTAGCTGTAGCGACCACCCACCCAGTCCCAGAACCCGAACATGTTCGCGGTGTCGATGCCGAAGCGCGCCACCTCGGCGCCATTGGTGGACACCGCCACGAAGTGCTTGGCCACCGCGTCGCCACCGAGGGCGTCGACCAGCCACCTGCGCGCGGTGGTCGCGTTGGTGATGGTCTCGATGGTGGTGAACGTCTTCGACGAGATCACGAACAGCGTGCGGGCCGGGTCGAGTCCGGCGAGCGCGTCGTGGATGTCGGTGCCGTCGACGTTCGACACGAACCGCATGGTCAATGCCGGATCGGCAAAGGCCCGCAACGCATCGTGGGCCATGGCCGGGCCGAGGTCGCTCCCGCCGATGCCGATGTTGACCACTGCGCGGATGCGTTCACCCGTGGCGCCGACCCACCCACCGGAGCGGACCTGTGCACTGAACGCCGCCATGCGGTCGAGCACCTCGTGGACCTCGGCCAGCACCTCGACCCCGTCGACCACGAGCGTCTCGCCGCGGGGCGCACGAAGGGCCACGTGCAACACGGCACGATCCTCGGTGACGTTGATGTGGTCACCGCGGAACATGGCCTCGATGCGGTCGCGCACGCCGGCGCGCTCGGCCAGTGCGAGCAGAAGCTCGAGCGTCTCGTCGGTCACCCGGTGCTTCGCGTAGTCGACGTACAGCCCGGCCGCTTCGAGGTGCATCCGCGCGCCGCGGTCGTGGTCGGCGGCGAACAGGTCACGGAGGTGGACACGCTTCATCGAGCGGTGATGCGCAGCAAGCGCCCGCCACTCGTCGGTGCGTTCGATGCGTGGGGGTGCCTTGCTCATGCGGTGCCTTCCCGGTCGTTCGCTCGGGTGGAGCGTAAGCGAACGACCGGGAAGGTCAGGAACCGCCTTGATCGGACGACGTGGAGATCAGGCCGGGACGTCGACGGTGACCCAGTCGATCTGGAAGTGACCGGCGGTGGTCGCCGGCGTGAGGCCCGACAACGTGGTCTCGGCCTGCAGCACCCACTGCATGGGCGTTGCCGGGAGCCGCGTCGTGGTGCGGCCGATGAGCACGCCGTCGAAGTAGTAGCTCACTGCGCTCGAGGTGCGCTCGATGACGGCGGTGTGCCACTTGTTCCAGTCGGCGTCGAACTCGTACGCGTCCTGATCGGAGCCGACCGTGGCCCCCTGGTAGTGCGTGTACGCACCGACCTTACCGCCGCCGAGGTCACCCTCGGGGAAGTCGATCTCGCCGTCGCGTGGCCACACGTCGGAGGTGGGCCACAACAGCGCAGCCAGCTTGTAGCCCGGCATGGTGTCGGACCGGAACCGCATGGTGTAGCGGCCTTGCATCAGCCCGTTGTCGGTGCTGCCCGGGATCTTCGGCACGGGGGCCGACACGAGGCGTACGCCGTTCTCGGTTCGGATGTGGTAGTCGAGCACGCCGTTCTGCACGCTCAGGACCTTGGACGGCATGTAGCGGCCCTTGCCCGACGTGTCGGACCAGCCGTCTTCGTAGGCGTTCCACTTCGCCGATACCGCGTTCGGGAAGCTGCCGACCGGGACGTTCGTGGTGAACTCGTCGACGAACACCTGCCGCCAACCGGCCGGGGCCGCTTGTGCGCACTGGCCCGACGGACACGCGCCGGCAGTGGACGGCGGCGTCGGGGGAGTCGTGGTGGGGGCAGCCGTGCTACCCGGGGTGGTGGTGGGTGGCGCGGTGGTGGAGGGCGCTCCCTGGTCGGCGACGGGCGCCGCGGGGGTCCGGGGACCGACGGTGGCCGGCGGGCGGGCCGCGGTCGACGTGGTCGACGGCTGCATCTCGTTGGTGGGCCCCGGCGCCGAGGTGGACGGTGCGGCGGTGGTGCTCGGCGCGCCGGTGGTGGACGGCACGGCCGTGCTCGACGGTGGCACCGTGCTCGTGGTGCCCTTCGGCATGGAGCCGACGGCCTTGCCCGGTTCGGACGGGCCACCGACCACCGCGCCTTGGCGCTCGGCCCCGATCATCTGGTCGGCCGGCGGGTTGCAGGCCGCCAGCACGGCGCACGCCAATGCCGACGCGGCGATCGCACTGATCGACACTCTCCGTGCTCGCGGCTGTGCATTCCTCGTCATCGACACTCCTCCAAGTCATGCCCGCAAGGCACCCGGCTTGGTGGACGCGCCCTCCGAGTGGTCGGTTTGCGCGCCCGTTGCAGTTGTAGGGCTGACTGATCTGTCGGCGCGTCCGACCGGGAACTGAAGGGAAAACGGCAAGATTATTGCGATCCCATGACAGTAGATGCCGGTTCGTAACGTAACACGATGGCCATCCACTGTCGTGCCACAACCGGGCAAACGCCGTCATTTCACCCGGCGTTCATGGGTTCCGAATGGCCCGGGCCGACCGGCCCATGTGCTGCGCCGCCGGGCGGCGTTACGCGATGTTGCGATCGTCTTGCGAATCGATGCCGGCCAACTCGGCCCGCAACATGGCGATCTCGGCCCGCAGGCGCGACACCTCGTCGAGGACCGTCTCGAGCAGTTCGCGATCGAACTCCCCGAGTGCCATGGCCGGAGCGGCGGGCGCGGGTGCCGGATCGGGTGGCCGCACGACCGCGACGGTCGGGGCCGGGGCAGGTGCAATTCGTGGCGCCTCCGGCGAGACGAAACCTGGACTCGACAACAGGTCGAGCAACCGCTCGCGCACGAGGCCCGGGTCGCGACGTATTGCGAGCAGCAGCCGAGTCGTACCGCCCGCAGGTTCGCGGAGCAGACCGAGGAGGAGGTGCTCGGTGGCCACGAACGGCAGGCGGAGCCCGTCGGCCTCGCGGATCGCGATCGTGAAGGATGCGGCCGTGGCCGCCGACAGCGCAAGCGGACGGATACGGTCGGGCGCAGAGGCCGTTTCGCCGCCGCGGAGCAGCAGGGCCTCGCGCAGCAGCGAGGCGTCGGCGGCCACTGCGCGCAGCACGCTGCCGGCCACCCCGCCGAAGTCGGCCAACGCCACGAGCACGTCCTCGGGTTCAACCTCGTTCGCACCACGGGCGAACGCTTCGCGCTCGGCCGCGGCCACCGCGGCGCGCGCCGCGTCACTGAACCGGTCGTACATGCGAGGAGTCTTGTCCACCGGCACGCACTTGTCGCCCCATCACTTGCGCAACGACCGAATCGCCAGGTCGGCACTAACGTGCTCGCCGTCACGATCACAGGAGTTGCGCCCACATGAAGCTCGGCCTCGTCTTCGGCTACTGGAACGCGAAACCGAACCACGAGGCGGTGCCCTTGGCCCAGGAGGCCGAGAAGCTCGGCTTCGACTCGGTGTGGACCGCCGAGTCGTGGGGCAACTGCGCGTTCACCTACCTCACCTGGATCGCTGCGCACACCTCCACCATCAAGCTCGGCACCGGTGTGGTGCAGCTGTCCGCTCGCACCCCCTCCGCCACGGCGATGGCCGCCATGACCCTCGACCACCTCTCGAACGGCCGCCTGATCCTCGGGCTCGGCGTCTCTGGCCCCCAGGTCATCGAAGGCTGGTATGGCCGCCCGTCGAACAAGCCACTCGCCCGCACCCGCGAGTACGTCGAGATCATCCGCGCCGCACTTCGCCGCGAAGGCCCGCTCACCAACGACGGCGAGTTCTACCCGTTGCCCTACCGTGGCGAGGGCTCGACCGGGCTCGGCAAGCCGCTCAAGATCATGACGCACCCCTTGCGCAGCGAGATCCCCATCGTGCTCGGCGCCGAGGGACCCAAGAACGTCGCGCAGACCGCCGAGATCGCCGACGGATGGCTCCCGCTCTACTACTCGCCGTATCGGCCCGAGGTGTACGCCGATCAGCTGGTCAAGGCGAAGCCGGGCTTCGAGATCAACGCACTCGTGAACTTCACGATCACCGACGACGTGGCGCAGGGTCTATGGCCGGTGAAGGCCTCACTCGGGTTCTACATCGGCGGCATGGGCGCCAAAGGTCAGAACTACCACACCAAGCTCATGGCACGCATGGGCTTCGAGGAGGAGGCCTACAAGATCCAGGACCTCTTCTTCGCCGGCAAGCGTGACGAGGCCATCGCCGCGGTGCCCGACGACTTCGCCGACGAGATCTCACTCGTCGGCCCGCCGAGTCGCATCAAGGAACGCCTCGGCTCGTGGGAGAGCAGTCCGGTCACCACGCTCTTGGTGTCGGCGCGTGACAAGTCCCAGATGGCGGCGATCCGCGACATCGTGCAGGGCTGACGGTCAGCCGAGCTGCACGACGGTGCGCGCGTAGGTGACGTCGGCCGCGTAGGTCCCGTCGGTGGCCACGTTCGCCGCGT
>JBKJKR010000090.1:0-5960 GCA_046597135.1 Acidimicrobiales bacterium
CGTCCGGACGTACCGACCGGTGCGGTGCTGTCCGAGGCGGTCGAGTTGGCCTCGCGCTACTCCACCGCCGAGTCGGGGCGGTTCGTCAACGGCGTGCTGGCCAAGGTCGCCCGCGAGCTGCGGCCCGACGACGTCGTGCCCGAGCCGGTCGATGTGGCCGAGCCGTCCGCCGGCGACGTGGCCGACGGGACGTCCGCCCACGATCCAGCCGAACCCGACGCTTGATGAGCGATTCGACCGCCTGGCTCGGCAGAATCGCGCAACGAGCGGGCGTCGGTCGGCGTCGTTCGGGCGAACCCGGTCAGGTGAAGAGCGCTCGTAACGGCGCCTTCGGGATCTTGCCCATGGGCGTGCGGGCGAAGCCTTCGACGATCGCCCAGCGCTCGGGCACCTTGTAGCGGGCCAGTAGCTCGCGGCAATAGGCCGCGAGCTCGTCGGGGTCGAGCGAGGTGCCGTTCGCCGGCTGCACGACCGCGACGACCCGCTCGCCGAGCCGTTCGTCGGGCACGCCCAACACCGCACACGCGGCAACGGCCGGGTGCTCGTGCAACACCCGTTCGACCTCGGCCGGGTAGACGTTCGCACCGCCCCGGATGACCACGTCGTTCATGCGGTCCTTGACGAACACACGACCTGCCTGATCGACCACACCGATGTCGCCGGTGTGCAGCAGGCCGCCGCGCAGGGCGTGCTCGGTGGCCGTCGGTCGGTTCCAATAGCCGAGGAACGGTGTGTAGACGCCGGCCCATGCTCCCTCGGTGCGGGCTCGCACCGCGATCTCGCCCTCGGTGTTCGCGGCAACGGGCGCGCCGGCATCATCGACGATGACCACCTCGACCGGCGCGAACGCGACGCCGCTGCACCCGGCCAACAGTTCGTCGCCCGGCATCTCACGGGCCACCGCAGTGGGTGCCTCGGTGAGCCCGTACCCGGTGAGCACCGGCGCGCCGAAGCGTTCGAGGAACAGCTCGCGCAGGGCGTTCGGTGTGGAGGACCCTCCGCACTCGGGGCGGCGCAGCGACACCAGGTCGGCCGCTGCCACATCGGGGTGGCGCAACAGGTCGTGCACGATGGTGGGCGCGAAGGTCATGCGGGTGATGCGCGAACCGGCGATCGAGTCACGTAGCCCGATCGGATCGGTGCGATCGACGCACACGCACGTGGTGCCCTTCGCCCAGGCGAACAGCGGTCCGAGGATCATGAGGTTCAGCAACGTCAACGGCAGCACCACACCGTGGCGTTCGTCGGACGGCCCGGGGTCATTGTCGCGTGCGTCCGCGCCGGGCCACAGCATGTTGTGCTGCGAGTGCACCGCACCCTTCGGGAAACCGGTCGTGCCGCTCGTGTAGGCGATGGCCGCAGGTGCGTGCGGATCGACCGTGACCACGGGAGCGCGACGACCGGAGCGCGCGGCGGTCGCGCAGGCGTCGACCCATGTGCCCCGTTCCCCGGTGAGGTCGACGGTGACGCAGCGGAAGGGGGCGACGCTTGCCGCGATCGCGTCGGTGGTGAGCAGGACTTCGGCCTCGCAGTCGCCGAGCATGTGCAGCTTCTCGGTCGGGGCGAGCGCGGTGTTGATGCCCACCCAGATCGCACCGAGTCGCATCGCGCCGAGGAACGCGATCACGAGCTCGGGCTGGTTGGGGAGCGAGGCGGCGACGCGGTCGCCGGTGCCCACGCCCAGGGCCGCCAGCGCGGTGGCGGCGACGTCGGCTGCATCGTCGATCTCGGTGAACGTGAACGTGCGGTGCCGACCGACGAGCGCCTCGTGGTCGGGTCGGGCCCGCCGGGCCGTGGCGAGCAGGTCCGTGACGTCGCGCGGTCCGTTCGGGATCGGCCGCGGTGCGTCGCGAGCCACCAGACCCCGCTCGTCGAGCATCATCGTTCGCCACCCCCGAATTGCCGGAACGCATGTTCACACACCCGGCGAGGATGCGGCTGAGGTCACCGCGCGAACGCCGGGGGAGTGGTCGGCGCGCGGGGCATCGTCGGCTAGAGTTTGCGTCTGACCGTGAAGCGGGTCCCGTGAGGCCCGTACGGACAGGATGGTGCCTCGTGGCAGAGCGCGAACGACGTTTGACGCCCCCGTTCGGGGGCGTTTTCATTCCCCGCACCGAGGTGATGAACGCCTCCGATCTACGCCGGGCCATCAAACGCATCGGCCACGAGATCGTCGAGCGCAACCACGGCCTCGACGACGTCGTCCTCGTCGGCCTGCAGACCGGCGGACTCCCGCTCACGGCCCGCCTCGCGAACGCCCTCGTCGAGATCGAACGCGTCGAGGTGCCCACCGGCGCGCTCGACGTGGCCCTGTACCGCGACGACATCGGGCTCCGGCCCGTGCTTCCCGAGGCCGTCACCGAGATCGACTTCGACATGAACGGCAAGGTCGTCGTGCTGGTCGACGACGTGCTCTTCACCGGTCGCACGGTGCGGGCCGCGCTCGACGCGCTCCACGCGTACGGCCGCCCCCGGGCGGTGCAGCTCGCGGTCATGATCGATCGCGGTCATCGCGAGCTGCCCATCCGTCCCGACTACGTGGGCAAGAACCTGCCCACTCGCCGCGACGAGATGGTGAACGTGCACGCCGACGGCGTCGACATCGGCGAAGTGCGCAAGGAAGGTCGGTGACGCGATGAAGCACCTGCTTTCTGTCGACGACCTGGGCGGCGCTTCGGGCATCGACGAAGTGCTGCGGGTGACCGATCGCTTCGTCGAGGTGAGCGCCCGCGACATCCCCAAGGTGCCCGCGCTCCGCGGGTACACCGTCGCCTGGCTCTTCTACGAGGACTCCACGCGCACCCGCCTGTCGTTCGAGACCGCCGCCAAGCGGCTCTCGGCCGACACCATGAACTTCAGCGTCAGCTCGTCGTCGGTGAACAAGGGCGAGTCCTTGCGCGACACCGTCGAGACCATCGCCGCCATGGGCGTCGACGCGATCGTCGTGCGCCACAAGAGCGCCGGCGTGCCGTGGCAGATCGCCCGGTGGATCGACGCGTCCGTGATCAACGCCGGCGACGGCTGGCACGAGCACCCCACCCAGGCCCTGCTCGACAGCTACACCATCCGTCATCACCTCGGTTCGCTCGAGGGCAAGCACATAGCGATCGTGGGCGACAGCAAGCACAGCCGCGTGGCGCGCAGCAACGTCAAGGCGTTCACCGCACTCGGCGCCGAGGTCACCCTCGTTGGCCCCCAGACCTTGCTGCCGCCTTCGCTCGAAGGCTGGCCGGTGTCGGTGAGTCACGATCTCGATGCGGTGCTGCCCACGGTCGACGTGTGCTACCTGCTGCGCATGCAGCGCGAGCGCATGACCGAGGCGCTCGTGCCGAGCCTGCGCGAGTACCACACCTTCTACGGACTCGACTCCGCTCGGGCCGCCCGCATGCAGAAGGGTTCGATCATCATGCATCCAGGGCCGATGAACCGCGGGGTCGAGATCACCGCCGAGGTCGCCGGACTCGACAACGCGGTCATCACGGAGCAAGTGGCAAATGGAGTTGCGGTTCGCATGGCGGTGTTGTTCCTTCTTCTCGGAAGCGGAGTCGACGTGATCGGAGGTCAGTCGTGAGCTCGCTCAGCGACAACACGCGCAAGGGCACGCTGGCCGTCCGCGGCGGTCGCGTCATCGACGCGGCAGGGGAGCGCACGACCGACGTGCTCATCGACGAGACCGGCGTCATCCTCGACGTCGGTCCCGACCTCGCCGGTGACCGCACGCTCGACGCAGCCGGTTGCGTGGTGTCGCCCGGCTTCGTCGATCTCCACGTGCACCTGCGCCAGCCCGGCCGCGAAGAGGCCGAGACCATCGAGACCGGCGCGCGGGGTGCCGCGCTCGGCGGGTTCACCGCGGTCGTCGCCATGCCCAACACCGACCCGACCATGGACTGCGCATCGGTCATCCGCGACGTGCTCGCGCTCGCTCGCGGCGTGGCCTGCGAGGTGTTCCCCAGCGCCGCCATCACGGTCGGCCGCAAGGGTGACGCGCTCACGCCCATGGCCGAGCTCGTGCAACTCGGTGTGCGGGTGTTCACCGACGATGGTGACGGCGTGCAGGACGACCGCCTCATGCGCCGGGCACTCGAATACTCGGTGGGTCTGGCGCCCTTCTCGGGCGGCGCCCCGATCACGCTCGCGCAGCACTGCGAGGTCAAGGCGCTCGCCGAAGGCGGCTACATGCACGAAGGCGCCTGGTCGTCGCGCCTCGGCATCCCGGGCCAGCCCGCCGAGGCCGAAGTGATCATGGTGATGCGCGACATAGCGCTCGCCCGCCGAACCGGCGCGCGCGTGCACTTCCAGCACGTCTCGTGCGCCGACTCGGTTGCGCTGGTCCGGGCGGCCAAGGCCCAGGGCCTGCCGGTCACCGCCGAAGCCACGCCGCACCACTTCTGCCTCACCGACGCGGCCTGCGCGAGCTACGACAGCGTGTTCAAGGTGCACCCTCCGTTGCGCACCGACGTCGACGTCGTGGCCATCCGGGCCGGCTTGGCCGACGGCACCATCGATGCGATCGCCACCGACCACGCACCGCACCCGCAGCACCTGAAGGAGCTTCCGTTCGACGAGGCGCCCCCGGGCATGCTCGGGCTCGAGACCGCGCTGGCGCTGGCTCTCACCGAGCTCGAGCTGCCGCTCGCACAGGTGCTCTCGCTGCTCTCGTGGAAACCGGCCGCCATCGCCAACGTCGACTCCACCCACGGCGCCATCGCCGCCGGGCGCCCGGCCAACCTCGCGATCATCGACCCCGACGTCACGTGGGTGGTGCGTGGCGACGCCATGGCGAGCAAGTCGCGCAACACCCCTTTCGAAGGCCGCACGCTGCGCGGGCGCGTGCGCCACACCATCCTCCACGGCGAACCCGTGGTCGTCGACGGCGAGGCACAGAGATGATTCGACCCACAAGGAGCTTGCGGTGATTCGCGAAGCGGCATTGGTGCTGGCCGACGGCGAGGTGTTCGAGGGCGAGGCCATCGGTGCCGAGCCGGCCTACGGCGCAGCGACCGGCGAGGTCGTGTTCAACACGGTGCTGTCGGGCTACCAAGAGGTGATCACCGACCCGTCATACGCGGGGCAGATCATCACGTTCACGTATCCGCACATCGGCAACTACGGAACCGCGGCGCTCGACAACGAAGGGCGTCGTCCCTTCTGTCGTGGTGTCGTCGTGCGCGAGCTCTCCCGGCGCCGTAGCAACTGGCGCAGCGACGAGGATTTGTCGGGGTTCCTGAAGCGCCTCGGCGTGCCCGGCATCGCGGGCATCGACACGCGCCGCCTCACGCGCCACCTGCGCGACCTGGGCGCCATGTCGGGGGCCTTCGGCACCGCCACCGAGTCGGTGCTCCTCGCCGCGGCCAAGGCCGAACCGGGAACCGATGGCGTCGACCTCACCGCCGAGGTCACGTGCGCTCAGCCGTACACGGTGGGCGACGGGCCGTACCGCGTGGTCGCCGTCGACTACGGCATCAAGTCCACGATCCTCACGCACCTGTCGCGCTTCGCCACGGTCGACGTGGTCCCTGCGTCGGCAACGGCCGCCGACATCCTCGGGCGCGAACCCCAGGGCGTGTTCTTGTCGAACGGCCCGGGCGACCCCGAGATGGTGGCCGGCGCCGTCGAGACCATCGGCGCGCTGCTCGGCAACGTGCCGGTGTTCGGCATCTGCCTCGGCCACCAGTTGCTGGCGCGCACGTTGGGCGGCTCCACCTACAAGCTCAAGTTGGGCCATGACGGCGGCAACCACGCGGTGCGCAACCTGGCAACGGGCGCCGTCGAGATCACGAGTCAGAACCACAACTTCTGCGTCGACGCCGACTCGTTGGCCACCGCCGACATCACGCACCTCAACCTGAACGATCACACCGTCGAAGGCGTTCGCTGCCGCGACGTGCCGGCGTTCAGCGTGCAGTACCACCCCGAGGCGGGGCCCGGTCCGCACGATTCCCGTTACCTCTTCGAGGAGT
>JBKJKR010000096.1:0-2946 GCA_046597135.1 Acidimicrobiales bacterium
TACGGCCACACGCTGGCCCACGCCATCGAGATCGTGGGCGACTACGACCTCCGTCATGGCGAGGCGGTCGGCATCGGGTTGGTCTACGCGGCCGAGGTGGCGCACCGACTCGGCCGCATCGACGCCGCGCGCGTGGCCCAGCACCGCGCCGTGGTCTCCGGATACGACCTCGCCACCACCGTCCCGGCCGAACTGGCCACCGAGGAGCTCATCGCGCTCTTCGCCCGCGACAAGAAGGCCCTCGACGGGGTCACGTTCGTGCTCGACGGGCCGAATGGTGTCGAAACGGTCACCGGCGTGGCGCCGGCGATCCTGCGTGACGCGATGGAGGCCATGCGGTGAGCAACGACGCAACGAGCTCGCGAGGCGTCATCGCACTCCTGCACGGGCCGAACCTGAACCTGCTCGGCGATCGCGAGAACGAGATCTACGGCACCGCCACGCTCGCCGATCACGTCGCTTCGGCCCGGGAGACCGCGACCCGCCTCGGGTTCACGCTCGAGGACCAGCAGTCGAACCACGAGGGTGTGCTCGTCGATGCCATCCACGCGACCCGTGGGCGATGCGCGGCCATCATCATCAACCCCGGCGCGTTCACCCACTACTCGTGGGCCATCCACGATGCGCTCAGCGCCTTCAACGGGGTCGTCGTCGAGTTGCACCTGTCGAACCCCAACGCACGCGAGCCGTGGCGCCACACCTCGGTGGTCGCGCCGGTCGCCACGGGAACCATCGCGGGGTTCGGTGCCCACGGCTACCCGCTCGCCGTCGAGGCGGTCGCGCGGGCGCTCGGCGCGATGCCGCCGGGCGACGTCACGCCATGACCGCGTTGCCCGACATCGCCGGGGTGCTCGCCGCCACCGCATGCGATGTGGCGGCGCGCATCCCACGGCTGATCGCGCTGCTCGAGCCCGCAGGTTGCGACGCGCTGGTCGTGACGAACCTGCGCAACGTGCGCTACCTCACGGGCTTCTCCGGGAGCTCCGGGCAGCTCGTCGTGCACGCCAACGGTGCCACCTTGTGCACCGACGGCCGATACGAGTCGCAAGCACCCGCTGAGCTCTCCGCGGCCGGTGTCACCGAGGTACAGGTCGAGATCACTTCCGAGGTGGGCAACACCGCTCGGCCGGCCAAGGACGCGTTCCTCGATGCCGTGCGGGCGCCCGCCGGATCGCCGCGCATCGGGCTCGAAGCGGCCTCGATCACGTGGTCCGATCAGCGTCGGCTCGCGGCGTGGATCACCGACTTGGGCGACGACGCCGTGCTGGTGGCCACCGACGGTCTCGTCGAGACCTTGCGACTGGTGAAGGACGCCGGCGAGGTCCTGCGCGTCGAGCTCGCGGCGTCCATCGCCGACCTCGCGCTCGCCGAGGTGCGCAACCGGTTGCTCGACGGACCCACCGAAGCGGAGTTCGGTTTCGAGCTCGACGTGGCCATGCGCCGCCTCGGCGCGGCCGAGCGGAGCTTCGAGACCATCGTGGCCTCCGGGCCGAACGGGGCCCTGCCCCACGCCCGCCCCGGATCGCGCCGGGTCGAGCACGGCGACCTCGTGGTGATCGACTTCGGGGCCATGATCGACAGCTATCGCAGCGACATGACCCGCACCGTCATGGTGGGCCGGCCATCGGCCGTCCAGCAGCGACTTCTCGAGGTGGTCACCGCGGCGCAGGCGGCCGGCGCGGCTGCGGTCGGGCCGGGCGTCAGCTGCGTCGACGTCGACGCAGCATGCCGAGAGGTCATCGCGGCGGCCGGGTGGGCCGACCGGTTCGTCCACGGCACCGGTCACGGCGTCGGGCTCGACATCCACGAGGCTCCGTGGGTGAACAGCAGGTCTGCTGCTACGCTCGCTCCCGGTCATGTGGTCACCGTGGAGCCAGGCGTGTACCTGCCCGGCGTGGGTGGGGTGCGCGTCGAGGACACGTTGCTCGTGACCGAGTCGGGTGCCCGCCCGCTCACCCGTGCGCCGAAGGACCCCATCCTCGTGTGAGGTCGCGGCGCGCTCGCCCCTCGAGAACCAAGAGAGAACGATGGCAGCGATCACCACGAACGACATCAAGAACGGCATGGCGCTCGAGCTCGAAGGCGGTCTCTTCCAGATCGTCGACTTCCAGCACGTCAAGCCGGGCAAAGGGCACGCGTTCGTGCGCACCACGCTGCGCAACGTCCGTTCGGGCGCGGTGGTCGACCGCACGTTCCGGGCCGGCGAAAAGGTCGAGCGCGCCATGATCGACAACCGCGACATGAACTTCCTCTACCGCGACGGCGACGACTACGTCTTCATGGACAACGTCACCTACGACCAGTTGAACGTCACGCCCGCCGTGCTCGGCGGCGCCGGCAACTACATCGTCGACGGATCCACGGTCGTGCTGCGCATGTTCGGCGACGAGGTGGTCGGCACGGAGCTTCCGGCCTCGGTCGAGCTCAACATCGCCGAGACCGAGCCGGGTGTCCAGGGCGACCGCGTGTCGGGTGCCCGCAAGCCCGCCACCCTCGAGACCGGCCTCGTGATCCAGGTGCCCCTGTTCG
The DNA here is from genome assembly GCA_046597135.1 of Acidimicrobiales bacterium. Classification (GTDB taxonomy): domain Bacteria; phylum Actinomycetota; class Acidimicrobiia; order Acidimicrobiales; family WLNW01; genus WLNW01. Next base: position 2,530 of record JBKJKR010000096.1, read on the forward strand.
TCAACCCCGGCGACCGCGTCAAGGTCGATACGCGCTCGGGCGACTACATCACCCGCGCGTGAGCGATTCGCCCCGCATCGGGTCACGCCGCGAAGCCCGCGAAACCGCCCTCGGCATCCTCTACGAGGCCGACGTCCGCGAAGAGTCCGTGGCCGACGCGCTGGCCCATCAGGTGCTCGACCCGCCGCCCTACGCGGCGGTCCTGCTCCACGGGCTGGCCGAGCACCTCGCCGACATCGACGCCCTGCTGCGGCGCTACGCCCGCGACTGGGCCCTCGAGCGCATGGCCGTGATCGACCGCAACGTACTGCGCCTCGCTGCGTACGAGCTCGCACACCGCCCCGACTCGGCGGTGGAGTAGCGCGAGGCCAACTCGACCGCCTCGGACAGCACCGCACCGGTCGGTACGTCCGGACG
>JBKJKR010000152.1:0-3367 GCA_046597135.1 Acidimicrobiales bacterium
ATGAGCGACTGCTGAGTGACGTCGTAGGCGGTACCGGCGAACGCGCGGGCGACCGCGCTGCGCTCGAGGTTCTCGAGCTCGTCCTCGGTACGACGTTCCTCCACGCGGCGGGCACCCTGGATGCGCATCAGGTCCTGCACCCGCAGCAGGTGCAGCACACCCCGACTGAAGGTCTCGAGCGCCTGGTGGTAGCGCTCGTAGCGATCGTCGAGGTAGCGCAGCAGGTACCGGTTGGCGAGGCCGAAGCCGAGCCCCATCACCAGCGTGACCACGGTGAGCACCCAATCGATGCTGATCAGCACGCCCAACATCCCGATGATGAGCACGATGCTCGGCAGGAGGTCGGCGAGGAGCGATGACGTCATGAGATCGACGCGGTCGGTCTCGCGCACGACCATCTCGTGGAGTGCACCCTGATCGGCGGTGATGTGGAACTGGCGCGGCGCGCGGTTGAGCCGGTCGAGCACCTCGCGGCGGACGTCGCGCGCGACCCGCTTGGTGACCCCGAGCGTGACGCGTCGGGCGATGAGGGTCACTGCGGCGGTCGCCAGGGTGAGCGCGACCATGCCACCCGCGAGGGCGAGGATCTCGCCGCGCCGACGGTTCGGGATCGCGTCGTCGATGACGCGCTGGATGAGCAAGGGCATCGGCAACAGGAAGATGGTCTGCAATGCGGCGAGCGACACGCCGAGGAGCAGTCGCTTCCACGACCGCCGATAGAACGACCGGTGCTTGCGGAGCTCGTGAGCCATCAGCGGACGCCTCTCCGGATCGTGTCGAGCACCTCGGCGACGCGCACCCCGAGCACCTCGACGTGGGGCGGGGTGAGCATCGACCCCTCGTTGGCGTGGTTGCCGGGCACGTCGACGATGGTGAGGTCGTCGACCACACGACGCCAGCGATGGCTGTGGTCGGGGATGGGAAAGTCCGGATCGACGCCGGTCGCGCGGCAGCACACGACCCGACCGTCGTAGCGCTCGGGCCGGTACGCGAGACGCAGGTCCATACCGGCGCGTTCGCTCAGGCGTCCGATGAGCAGCGGGTCGGGTTCGACCCCGGCGCGCACGACCGCTCGATGGGCGCGCCGATCGCGACGTTCCTCGGCCGGATCCTGGTACCAGCGCTGCCAACGCCGACGCACGAGCCGACCGATCCCACCGGCGACGCCACGGACTCCGTCGCGGGCCATGCGGCGGCGGAGCTTGGCGCGCGAAGCCTCGGCCGGATGGCCCAGGTCGTCGGGCGACGCGACCGGTGCCGCATCGAGCAGGAGGACCACCTCGACGCGTCGACCTCGCGCGGTGAGCAGGCGTGCCATCTCGTAGGCGAGCAGCCCGCCGAGCGAATAGCCCGCGAGCGCGATCGCGCCGCTGGGTCGGTGCCGTTCGACCTCGTCGACGTACCGTGCCGCGTACGCCTCGATCGTCGGGAGCCGGCGGGTCGTGTCGCCCAATCCGTACTCGCGGATGCCGATCACCGGTTGATCGGCGGGCAGCGCCGGAAGGAGCGCCGCGTACGCGAACACCTGACCGCCCGCGGGATGCACGCAGTACAGCGGCGTCCGGCGTGACGCGTCGCCGGCGCGCAACGTGACGAGCAGCGGCTCGTCGTCGCGCGACACCGCCGGAGTCGTGCTCGTCGCCGGCGCCGACGGAGCGGTCGCCGTGTCGGAACGAACGGTGGGTGCGCCACGCAACGCTCGCGCGAGGTCGCGCACGGTCGGTGCCTCGAACAGCGCCGACAGCCCCAGCCGTACACCGGTGCGTCGCTCGATGGCGGCGAACAGTTGCACGGCGCGTAGCGAGTTGCCGCCGAGCGCAAAGAAGTTGTCCTCCACGCCGAACCCGTCGCGGACGAGCACACCGCGCCAGATGTCGAGCAACGTCTCCTCGATCGCATCGGCAGCTGCGGGCGCGTCGGGTGCTGCGGCGGTTGCCTGGGGAACCGGGAGAGCGTCTCGGTCGATCTTCCCGTTCGCATTGAGGGGCAACGCGTCGAGCACGACGACCGCGTCAGGCACGAGGTAGCCGGGTTGCGTCGCCTGCAAGTGCTCGCGCAGCGCGGCGCCGTCGAGGGCACGGCCCCGCGTCGCGACCACGTACGCGTCAACCATGGCGTCGCGCCCGTCCACCCGTCGCGCGATCGCGTGCACGGCGTCGACCCCGTCGAGCGCTCCGAGCGCCGCTTCGATCTCGCCGAGCTCGATGCGGAAGCCACGGATCTTCACCTGGTGGTCGCGTCGACCGACGAACTCGATCGACCCGTCGAGCCTGCGCCGCACGATGTCACCGGTGCGGTACAGACGGCCCCCTGGGTCCGCCGAGAACGGGTCGGGCACGAACCGCGCTGCGGTGAGCTCCGGGTCGTCCAGGTAGCCGTTCGCGAGACCGTCGCCCCCGATGACCAGCTCGCCTTCGACCAGCGGTGGGACCGCGCGCCCGGAAGCGTCCAGCACGTAGAGCGTGGTGTTCGAGATCGGCCGGCCGATCGGCACGTTCGTCGCGTGCGCGGCCAACCGCTCGATCCGGTGCCATGACGCGAACGTGGTCGACTCGGTCGGTCCGTACACGTTGCAGAGCCGCTCGGGCGGTCGGTCGGCGAGTACGGCGCGTACCGCTTGCGGGTCGGCGGCCTCGCCACCGAACAGCAGGTCGCGCAACGGGGCGAACGCCCCGGGCGCCTCGCGCGCCATCACGTTGAACAACGCAGTTGTCACGAACATGGTGGTGATGCCGTGGTGGCGTATCGCTTCGGCGAACGCCGAGGGGGACACGATCGTGTCGCGATCGAACACCACGAGGCGCGAGCCGTTGAGCAGCGCGCCCCAGATCTCGAACGTGGCCGCGTCGAACGACGTGTTCGACAGGTGGGCGATGACGAGGTCGTCGCCGTAGCGCACGTAGTCGGTGTCGCGCACCAGACGGACGATGCCGCGATGCGGGATCACCACGCCCTTCGGCGTACCCGTGGACCCCGACGTGAACATGACGTACGCCGCCGACATCGGGCCGGTTTCGGATGTCCGAGCGGACTCGCCGGCGGCCGCTCGGTCGGTCGATGCCGCGATCCGTACGGTGAGCTCGCCGAGCTCGTCCCGCTCGACGATGGCGGCGACACGAGCGAGCGCGAGCATCGTCTCGCGGCGGTTCGCCGGATACGTCGGGTCGATCGGGACATAGGCCGCATCGCATTCGAGCGTGGCCACCATGGCCACCACGAGGTCGAGCGAGCGTCCGACCGCGAGCGCCACGCGATCACCGGGGTGCACTCCGGCCTCGAGAAGCAACTGGGCCAAGCGGTGCGCGTCCCGCTGGAGCTCCTGGTAGGTGACGGATCGCGCACCGTCGATCACGGCGATGCGATCGCC
>JBKJKR010000484.1:0-5377 GCA_046597135.1 Acidimicrobiales bacterium
GCGGTGCGGCGAACCAGTTCGCGGCGATGCCATCGCTGCACGTCGGCTGGGCCGTGCTGATCGGCATCATGTTGTGGCAGGTCGCACCGCGCTCGTGGCGGTGGCTCGGCGCCCTCCACGCCGCGGTGACCTCGGTCGTGGTCGTCATCACCGCCAACCACTACTGGATCGACGGCATCGTGGGCACGTGCATCGTCCTCGTGGCCCTGCGGCTCACGCGACGCTGGGCCACCCGGTGCGAACGACCCACCGACGAAGTGCGTGAACACCCAGGGTTCTTGCCCGCCTCCTCCGACGCCTGACCGCTCGCCGCGGCATCTCCGTCCGGTACAGTCCGCCGCACACGGAGGTCCGCATGCCCGCCCCACGCGACGTCGCGATCGTCGGCGTCCACGCCACAAAGCAAGGTCGCAATCTCGGCCGCACCGCGCTGTCGCTCATGATGGAGTCGTTCCACGGCTCACTGGACGACGCGGGGATGACGCCCAAGGACGTCGATGGGTACATCGCGTTCGAGTACCCGGCCGGTACCGGCGCCGGCATGTCCCTGGGCGAGGTCGCGTTCCAGATGGGGACACCGATGCGGTTCACGTCGCACTTCTCGGGCGTGCCTGCGTTGTTGTACGCCGCAGCCATGGTGCGAGATCACGTGGCCGACGTGATCGCGATCCCGTTCGGCGGCAGCCAAGAAGAGACCGACGGCGCGACCGCGGCGTACACCCGACCCGGCTACGAGTTCACCGAGTGGACCGGCTCCACCACGCCGGCGCAGATGGCGTTGCAGACGCGCCGCCACATGGCGCTCTACGGAACCACGCGCGAGCAGCTGGCCCACTGTGCGGCGGTGTTGCGCAACAACGCGAACATCAACCCCGAAGCGGTGATGTTCGGACGCGGGCCGTACACCGCGCAGGACGTGCTCGATTCGCGCATGATCGCGGATCCGTACACGCTGCTCATGTGCGCGCTCGTCAACGACGGCGGTTCGTGCATCATCGTGACCTCCGCCGATCGGGCCAAGGATTGCAAGAGCGTGCCGGTCTGGGTGCTCTCGGGCGGCATCGGCTGCTTCTACACGAGCTACTACTTCCCGCCCACGCTGCAACCCCTCGAGACCCGCGACCGCATGCTCGGCGCGTTCTCCCGCGCCGGCGTCACGCACGACGACATCGACTTCGTCACCACCTACGACCACTTCGCGAGCGGCGTGCCCATGGAGTACGAGGCCGCGGGGTTCTGCGAGGTCGGCGACGGAGGCCCGTTCTGCGTGGAGAACATCGGCCTCGATCAACGGTTCCCGGTGAGCCCCGACGGCGGCAACATCGGCTACAGCCACTGCATCAACCCGTACAACCTGCGCATCATCGAAGCGGTGCGGCAGTTCCGCAACGACACCCCCGACCTGTGCCCCGAGGCGCACCTCGGCGTGCACACCTACGACCGCTCGATCTGCCGCAAGGTCCGCGACCCCAAGCTCGCGGTCGCGTGCGGGCCGTTCACCGGTGCGTTCTCGATGTCGATCCTGGCGAAGGACTAGCCGTGACCGAGTGGACCAAGCCGCTGCCCCATCCCACGCCGTTGTCGCAACCGTTCTGGGACGGCACCAAGCAACGCGAGATCCGGCTGCAACGATGCGACGCGTGCGGCTCCTTCCGGTTCCCACCGGTGGTGCTGTGTCGCGAGTGCCTCGCCGAAGCGCATGAGTGGGTGCCCACCAGCGCGAAGGGCACGGTGTACAGCTTCGTCATCCAACACCGGCCCGCAACCCCGGCGTTCATCGACGACCTCCCCTACGTCGTCGCCATCGTCGAGCTCGATGAAGGCCCCCTCATGCTCACCAACATCGTGGGCTGCGACCACGGCGACATCGAGGTCGGCATGCACGTCGAAGCCACCTTCATCGACGCGTCCGCAGACATCACCCTTTACCCGTTCACTCCGTCGAAGGAGTAGATCGAGGAGCGCGCCATGACGGCCACCATCGACTATCCGCTGTTCGACTCCGACAACCACTACTACGAGCCGCGCGACGCCTTCACGCGGTTCATGGAGCCCAAGCTCGCCCACAAGGCGATCCGCCCGGTCATCGACGCCAACGGTGTCGAACGTGTGGTGGTCGGCGACAAGCCGTTCACGTTCCTCGAGCATCGCAACTACGACACCGTGGTCCCGCCCGGGGCGCTGCGCGAGATGCTGCGCGCGATGAAGTCGAGCTCGGCAGATGTTCGTGGCACCAGCACCATCGTCCCGATGCCACGCGAGTACGTCGCTCGCGCCGAACGGCTCGCGTTGCTCGACGCGCAGGGCATCGAGTCGACGTTCCTCTTCCCCACGCTCGCGGTGTGCGTCGAGGCGTTCATGAGCGACGACCCCGAGCAGCTGTACGCAAACTTCCGTGCCTTCAACACGTGGCTCGACGACGAATGGGGCTTCGATCACGCCGGACGCATCTACGCACCGCCGCTGATGTCGTTGCGCGATCTCGACCAAGCCATCATCGAGCTCGAATGGGTCATCGCGCGAGGCGCCCGGGCCATCTGTCTCCGCGCCGGTCCGGCGTACGGTCGAGCACCGTCCGATCCGTACTTCGATCCGTTCTGGGCCCGCGTGAACGAGGCCAAGCTGGTGGTCGGCCTGCACATCGGCGAGTCGAGCTACAACGAGCTCTTCTCGGTGCACTGGGGCGAGCAACCGACGCCACCGTCGCACCGGCAATCGGCGTTCCAGTGGACGTGCTTCTACGGCGATCGGCCCGTCATGGACACCATCGCCGCGTTGATCTTCCACAACTTCTTCGCCCGCTTCCCCAACATCCGGGTCATGTCGATCGAGAACGGTTCGCTGTGGGTGCCGTATCTCATTCGGGCCATGGACAAGATGGGCGGCATGGGACGCAACGGCCCGTGGCCCGGCGGCCGCATCACCGAGCGACCCAGTGCGATCCTCAAGCGCCACGTGTTCGTCTCGCCGTACCACGAGGAACCCATCGCCGAACTGGTCGGCCTCATCGGCGCGACGCAGGTGCTCTTCGGATCCGACTTCCCCCATGCGGAAGGTCTCGCCGACCCGCGTTCGTTCGCCGATGCGTTGCCCGACCTGTCCTACGACGATCTGCGCCGCGTCATGCGCGAGAACGCCCGCGAACTCGTGGCCGGAACCTGACGGCGGTCAGGTGGCCTTGGCCGCAGGCGGACCCGCCACCACGTTGATGCAGATCGCCGCGGCGCACGTGAACACGAACGAGCCGAAGGCGAACGAACGTGTCGTGCCATCGAACGCGGCGTCGACGATTGCGCCGAGCAGCGCGCCGCCACCGGTGCTGACCGTGCCGATGACCGCTGCAGCCATGCCGGCCACGTGCGGGACTCGCTGCATCGACGCGGTGTTCGCGTTGGGCAGGAGTATCGAGTTGCCCAGCAGCACCAACGAGGTGAGCACGAGAAAGACCACGAACGGCGGCTTGCCGTCGGTGGCCACAGCCACCACCGCGAACAACCCGGTTCCACCCACCGCGAGCAACGACGCCAGGCGCACGAGCCGGTGCAGCCCGATGCGCGTGACGATGCGGGCGTTCAGCAGTGAGCCGGCGCCCATCACGATGGCCAGCAGCCCGAAGAACACCGGGAACAGATCGCCCTGCCCGAAGACGTCGTCGATGATGATCTCGGAGCTGGCGATGTAGGACGACATGACCCCGAACAGGAACGTGACGGCGAGACCGAACCCGACGCTCTGACGCGTGTGCAGCACCGTGCGGAACGCCTCGCCGAGTGCGCGCGGGCTGACCGAGCGGCGACGCTCGGGCGGCAAGGTCTCGGGTAGGCGCGTGAGCCACACGACGAGCACGAGTGCAATGGCGAACTGGAACCAGAACACCGAACGCCACCCGAAGATCGCGATGATCCCGGCGCCGATGGTGGGTGCGATCACCGGCACGCTGATGAAGGTGGCCATGACCAACGACATCGTGCGCGCCATTCGCTCACCTTCGAAGCTGTCGCGCACCATCGCCACGGCCAGCGATCGCGGCGCGGCTGCGCCCATGCCCCAGACCACACGACACACGATCAGCCAATTGAGCGACGGTGCGAACGCGGCGGCGGCCGCGGCCGTGAGGTAGATGACGAGGCCGGCGTAGAGCATCGGCTTGCGGCCGAACCGGTCGGACATCGGGCCGTAGACGATCTGGCCGGCGGCGAGCCCGACGAAGAACGCGGTGATGAGCAACGACACCCGGGTGGAGTCGGGCGCGAGCCCGTACTCCTCGCGCATGTCGGCGAACGCGGGCAGCAACAGGTCGATGCCGACGGCCGCCATGGCCATGCACCCGGCGACGAGCCCGAGGAACTCGCGTCCGCCGATGACCGCGCGCCGGTGGCGACGCAACGCGGGGGTCGCACTCGCCGCGTCGGGTGCGTGGTCTTCGGCGAGGGTCACCGACCCATCCTCGGTCATCAGCAGCGGTGAGTCCAACGTGATCGCGCGCCTCGCGAGCGTTCTGACCACTCCTCGTCGGTTCGGAATGCCACCGCTACGAAACCGTCAAGGAAGATACACAGCGGAAACAAAGTGGCGATATGCCAGAAACGTCACCCTCCTACGTTGGCCCCCGACCGGCGCCAGTGCTGCCGACGGTCCCAACCTGACTACCAGCTACATCTGTGGGAGGACTCCGTGCGCAAAGCGCTGAAATACACCGCAGGGGGCGCCTTTGGCGCCACCCTTGCCTTCATTGCACTGGGAGGAGTGGCCTACGCCCAGGACGAACCTGATCCGGTGGCCGTGCTCGGCCAGCAGACCAGCCTCATGTGGGTGGTCATCGGTGCGGCGTTGGTGATCTTCATGCAGGCAGGTTTCGCGCTCGTCGAGACCGGCCTCACGCAGAAGAAGAACGCGGCGCACGTCATGAGCACCAACTTCGCCATCTTCGGCCTCGGTTTCGTGGCCTTCCTGTTCGTGGGCTTCCCACTGGCCTTCGGCGGCTTCAACTACTCGGCCTTCGGTCTCGATGAGCCGATGAACGCCGACCCGCTCCTCGGCGGAGACAACTGGGGCCTCCTCTGGTACGGCTGGGACCACCTCGGGGACGGCGCAAGCGCCGCGCTGCTGGGCTTCTTCCTCTACATGGTGGCCTTCATGGACACCGTGGCCACCATCCCGACCGGCTCCATGGCCGAGCGTTGGAAGTGGAAGAGCTTCGTGATCTGGGGCCTGTTCTGTGGCGCCGTCTACTACCCGCTGTTCGCGGCGTGGACCTGGGGCGGCGGCTGGCTCGCCAAGAGCTGGGACACCATGAGCCTCGGCGTCGGCTACGCCGACTTCGCCGGCTCGGGTGTGGTGCACGCGGCCGGCGGCGTCGCCGCTCTCGCCGGTGCGC
>JBKJKR010000565.1:0-4975 GCA_046597135.1 Acidimicrobiales bacterium
CGGACCCCTACAAGGGCCTTTTCAGCACCCTGCTAGCACATAGAAGGCTTCCTCCTCGTCGGCCTGCACGTGCATCGGCGGGTTGGCCGCCGCAGTCAGCAGGTGCTCCATCAGACAGTACGCACCGCCCGTCTCGGCGTACGTGGCCTTTGTGGTCACCAACGAGTTCAAGAACCAAGTGGCCTCGCCCTCGTCGGCGTGCCGAACGAAGGTCCGCGGGGCAACGGGGAGGGTTTCGGGGGTCTCCACGATCGTCATGGCATCATCTCCTTCATGGATACTGTCCTTTGCAGCATCCGTGTGGTCAGTAGACACTGCCCTGGGCACTATGTCAACCTTCTCCTATGACCAAGCCGCTGACCACCACCTCGTTCGCCCTGCTGGGCCTGCTCGCCGTGCGACCGTGGACCACCTACGAGCTGGCGAAGCAGGCCCGACGCAACGTCAACTGGTTCTGGCCGCGGGCAGAGCGCAAGCTCTACGAGGAGCCCAAGCACCTGGTGGCCGCCGGCTTCGCCACTGCGGGAACCGTGCAGACCGGCAAGCGCGCGAGCACGGTGTACACGATCACTCCCGCCGGACGCGCCGCGCTGGCCACGTGGCTCGACGAGGTGCCGGTGCCTCCGAGCCTCGAGTTCGAGGCCATGGTCAAGGTGTTCTTCGCGGACGGCGGAACGCTCGAGCAGCTGCGCTCCACGCTCGATCAGGTCGAGGCGGATGCGCTCGAGAAGCTGGCCGCGTTGCGCGCCATGATCGGGGCGAGCGTCGACGGCTCGTACGAGTTCGCCGAACGTCTGTCGGTCAACGCCCTGGCCCTGCGGTTCCACCTCGACCACGTCGCACTCCAGGTTCGTTGGGCGACATGGGCGCGCGCGGCGATCGAAGGATGGCACTCGCCCACCGACGCGGCCGGTTGGGACTGGCGCGCCGCGCTGGACGCCTGAGCACCCCCGGCGTCAGGGGGCCCGATCGATGCCGTCGGGGTCGGGTTCGGGTTCGGGCTCGGGGTCCGGCGTGGTGATCGGGCCCGCGGGGATCGGCGGGCCCGACCGCGGGCCGAACCGTTCGGCCCATTCGTAGACCGACTCGCCCGAGCGCACCATCTCCGCTGTCTCCTCGCGCAACCCGCCGAGCGGCCTCGAGCGGTCGATGCGCCACGGGCCGGCGCGCAACGTGAGGTAGCTGACGAAGCCCACCGGGATCGGCAAGAAGTACTGACCCACGCGATACAGCGGCACCGCCAGGCCTGCTGCGTCGCCGTAGCCGAAGAGCGCGAGCATCGCGACGAGCGTGGCATCGAGTATGCCGAGGCCGCCCGGCGTGATGGGGATCACCGCCGAGACGTTCGCGATGCAGAACGCGACCAGCAGGCTGTCGACGCGCGCGTTGGTGCCGAACGCCTGGAGGATGAGCCAGAGCGACGCGGCGTCGAGCAACCAGTTCATGGTGGCCCACACGGCGACGCGCCGCATGAGGGGTGGATCCGCGAGCATCTCGCGCAAGCGCGACGCCAGACGCGTCACGAGCATGCCCATGCGATCCTCGTTGAGGAACCGCGTGCGCCGTGCGATGGCCCGCACCGCGCGCTCGGCCTGTTGCTGGCCGCGGATGAGAGCGAACACGATGGCCCCGAACGCGCCGAGCAAGAGGACACCGGCGAGCGCCATGGTCACGTAGATCGGGCGGAACCCGGCCGCGGGGATCGACACCAGCAACGTCAACCACAAGATGACGTTGAGGAGGACCGCCGAGCCGACGCTGGCCGCGACGAGCCCGAACCCCGTCTCGGCACCGGGCACACCGGCGAGGGTGATCATGCGGTAGCCCATCGCCGAGCCGGCCGCACTACCCCCCGGTACGACGTTGGTGATGGCCTTGGTCGTGAGCTGGATGCGAAAGAGCGTGCCGATCGAGATCGCGCCTCGCGGCAAGGCGGCGCGGGTGAGCTGGGCGTAGGCGGCGAGCGACAGCACCTGCAACGCGAAACCCATCAACAGGAACGACGTGCGGACCTCGCTGAGCTTGTTCAGCGCGTTGCGCGCGTTCGTGATGGCGGGAAGCCCGAAATAGACGAACACCACCAGGAACACCAACAGTTCGATGGTGCCGCGAAGTGTCCGCCGGGCGACCCTGCTGGTCGTCCACCGACGTTTCGGCAGTGCCGCTTCGGTCACGAGCGAAGCGCGTCGGCCCATGCCCGCAACTCGCGTGCGATGTCGGGGCCGGCCGGCGTGTACATGATCTCGGTGGCGCCGCCGGCGATCGCGGCTTCGGCCCGCTCACGGATCTGGTCGCGCGCGCCGACCCAACCCATGGCACCGAGCAACGGGTTCGCGGTGAGCGCGACACGGTCGCGTTCGGTCAGTTCGGTGACGTGGCCCTCGTGCGCGGCGAGGTGGCGCTCGCCCTCGGGTCGCATCGAGTTGACGGTCTCGAGCCAGGCCGCACCGTTCGGCAGGTTCTTCACCGCGTCGGGGTTCATCTGCCACGCGCCGTGGTACATCACGGCCGACCACGGGCCCACTGCTTCGAGCACGCGCGACGACTGCAGGTCCTCGCCCGCGTCGAGCACGGTTCCCGACGTCATCTGGATCGCCGTGTCGAACCCGGTGACCGGACCATTCATGAACATGAGCCCGTCGGCGACCTCGCGGGCGATCTGCACGCCCTTCGGGCCGAGCGCGGACAGGATCAGCGGCACGTTGATCGGGCGTTCGGGGGCCCAGCCCGGGTAGTGGATCATCTGGGTCATGGCGCCATCGACCTCGACGACCTCGCCGGCGAGAAGCGCGCGCAGCTGTTCGAGGTACAGGCGCGTCTTCGCCCACGAGAGCCCGGGCTTGCCGAGCACGTAGCGAGCAGTGGCTCCCGTGCCGAAGCCACACGACAAGCGGCCGGGCGCGAGGTGCTCGAGCGTGGCGATGGCGGACGCGGTGGTCATGACGTGGCGCAGGTTGGGCACGGCGACCGCGGTGCCGAACTTGATGTCGGTGCGATCGGCGATGCGCGCCAACCACACCCAGATGTCCTGGTACAGCGCCGCGGAGTCGTAGAGCCAGATGCGGTCGTAGCCGAGGTCGGAGGCGAGCTGTGCGTACTCGACGCAGTTCGGGCCGGGAGGCATCGCACACGAATACGTGATGGCGGCCATGTCCATCCTCGCTCTCTCGGTCGTTCGACCGCACGATGGTAGGCCATCAGCGCCTCCCTCCTACGCTGTGGACGTGCACGATTGCCTCGCCGTCTGTCCTCCAGGGCTCGAAGAGCTCGTCGCGGACGAGTGGCGTGACCTGCGGTTGCGGCCCGGCAAGCCCATCCATGGCGGTGTGCCGTTCCGCGCCACCGACCGCGAGCTGTACCTCGCGAACGTGTGGACACGGTTGGCCACGCGCGTCATCGTGCGCCTCGGCACGTTCGTCGCCACGTCGTTCGCCGAGCTCGAATCGCGCGCTGCGTCGCTGCCCTGGGACCACTATTTGCGCGACGGCATCACGCCGGTGTTTCGGGTCACGGCGGCCAAGTCGAAGCTGTACCACACCGCCGCGATCGCCGAACGGCTCCATCGGGTCACGGGCACGACACCGGTCGTCGACGACGGCGACTCGCCCATCGATCCCGACCGCGTGCAGTTGTTCGTGGTGCGCTTCTCCCACGACAAGGTGACCATCAGCGTCGACAGCTCCGGCGACAGCCTGCACCGGCGCGGCTGGCGCCAACAGGTGGCGAAGGCGCCGCTGCGAGAGACGCTCGCCGCGGCCATGGTGCGCGCCTCCGGTTGGTCGGGGCACGTACCCCTCGTCGATCCGCTGTGCGGCTCCGGCACCATCGCCATAGAAGCAGCGCTCGCCGCAGCCGGCTTCGCACCCGGCGCGGACCGCACGTTCGCGTTCCAGCGTTGGGCCTCGTTCCAGCCCGGCACCTGGGCCAGCGTGAACGCCGGCGTCGTCAAAGCCGCGTCCGACATCGCACGCATCCGAACAGTCGGGCCGATCATCGCCGCCGATCGCGATGCGGGCGCGGCGCGGGCCACGGCCGCCAACGCCGAGCGCGCCGGCGTCGCCGACTTCATCGAGGTGCGCACCGCCGCACTGTCGCTGACCGTCGCGTCGCTCGCCGCGCTCGACTTCCCCGGCATGTTGCTGACGAACCCGCCCTACGGGGAGCGCATCGGCGAACGCGCCGGCTCGCGCGCCGCACCGCGGCCGGCGGGTCGCCCCGACCTGCGCGACCTGTACGCCGCGCTCGGCGCCGCGGTGCGCGATCAGCTGCCCGGCTGGTCGCTCGGCATGCTCGTCTCCGACACCGTGCTCGCCGGCCAGGCGCGGGTCCCGCTCGTCGAACGGTTCGCCACCACGAACGGCGGCATCGACGTGTCGATGGTCACCTACGATCCGGTGCCATGACCTATCGAGTGGTGCAATGGACCACCGGCAACGTCGGCCGGCGAGCTGCCCGTGCCGTGTTGGCCAACCCCGACTACGAGCTCGTCGGCGTCTTCGCCCACGGCGCAGACAAGATCGGTCGCGACGCCGGTGAGCTCGTCGGCACCGAGCCGGTCGGTGTGCTCGCGACCGACGACATCGACGCGTTGCTGGCCCTACGCCCCGACGTCGTGAGCTACAACCCGATCTGGCTCGATGTCGACCACTTGTGCCGCATCCTCGAAGCGGGCGTCAACGTGGTGTCCACATCCGAGTTCATCACCGGCCGCTGGCTCGGCGAGGACAAGCGCACACGCCTGCACGATGCGGCGGTCACGGGCGGCGCCACGCTCTATGGCTCGGGGGTGAACCCGGGGTTCGCCAACGTGTTCGCTCTGGCGTCGGCCGCGATCTGCGACCGTGTCGATCACATCTCGGTCACCGAGTCGGTCGACGCCAGCGGGTACGCCTCGGCCGAGACGCAGATGGGTGTGGGCTTCGCCTGCGACCCCGACGACCCCGAGACCGCGGCAAAGGCCAAGCGCGGCTCGATG
>JBKJKR010000606.1:0-5084 GCA_046597135.1 Acidimicrobiales bacterium
CGGCTCGATCCTTCCCTACCTCACACGGATGATGGCCCAGGGCACCTATGACATCCCCAAGGTCGAGTCCAACAGTCGTTCGGTCATCACCAACACCACGGCCACAGTCGCCTATCGGGGCGCAGGGCGCCCGGAGGCCACGGCCGCCATCGAACGGGCGATGGATCTCTTCGCCACGGAGATCGGCATGGATGCCACCGAGGTGCGGCGCCGCAACCTCATCGGCAAGGGCGCCTTTCCGTTCACCAGCGTGACGGGCACGACGTACGACGTGGGCGACTACGAGCGTTCGCTCGACCTCGCGCTCGAGGCGGCGGGCTACGACGCGTTGCGCGCGGAGCAGCGCCGCCGCCGCGAGGCGGGCGACGTGGTGCAGATGGGCATCGGCGTGGCGATGTACGTGGAGGTCACGGCGGGGCCGCAGGCCGGCAAGGAGTTCGCCAAGGTGGAGGTGGAAGCGGACGGTTCGGCCACCATCTACACCGGTAGCTCGTCGCACGGGCAGGGGCACCACACGGCCTTCGCCTCGCTGGCCAGAGAAGAGCTCGGCATCCCGATGGACAAGATCCGAGTCGTGCACGGCGACACCGACCTCGTGGCGAGCGGCGAGGGCACGATGGGATCGCGATCGCTTCAGCTCGGCGGCTCGGCCGTGCACAAGGCGTCGGTCGGCATCGTCGAGAAGGCCAAGCAGATCGCCGCCGATAGCCTCGAGGCCAGCCCGGACGACGTGATCCTGGACAAGGTGGCGGGCCGCTTCCACGTCGCCGGTTCGCCCACCATCGGGCGCACCTGGTCGGAGCTGGCGGAGGCCGGTACCGCCAGTGGCGACCCGCTCACGGTCATCACCGACTTCCAGGCGTCGCAGCCCACCTTCCCCTTCGGCACTCATGTGTCGGTCGTGGAGGTGGACACGGAGACGGGCCAGGTCACGCTGGTGCGCCACATCGCGGTGGACGACGCCGGCCGCATCCTCAATCCGCTGTTGGCCGACGGCCAACGTCATGGCGGCATTGCCCAGGGCGCCGCGCAAGCCCTGCTGGAGGAGGTGCGCTACGACGAGGACGGCAACCCGATCACCTCGAACCTGGCCGACTACGCGGCCATCTCTGCCGCGGAGCTGCCGTCGTTCGAGCTCGTGGCCATGGAGACGCCCACGCCGGTGAACCCGCTGGGCGCCAAGGGCATCGGCGAGTCCGGCACGATCGGCTCCACCCCCGCGGTGCAGTCGGCCGTGGTGGACGCGGTCAGTCACCTCGGGGTGAAGCACATCGACATGCCCTGCACGGCCGAGCGGGTCTGGAACGCCATCCAGGCGGGTCACCTCACGAAGAAGGGGGCGGCCTGATGGACATCTCCATCACCGTCAACGGGACCGTGCACCGCGACGATGTGGAGCCCCGCACGCTGCTCGTGCACCACCTGCGCGAAGGGGTGGGCCTCACGGGCACGAACGTCGGGTGCGACACGTCGAGCTGCGGGGCGTGCACCGTCCTCCTCGACGGTGAGTCGGTGAAGTCGTGCACGGTGCTGGCCGTCCAGGCCGACGGCCACGACCTCACCACCATCGAAGGGCTCGCCCCCAGCGCCGAGCAGCTGCACCCGATGCAGCAGGCCTTCCACGAGTGCCACGCGCTGCAGTGCGGGTACTGCACGCCGGGCATGGTCATGGCTGCGGTGTCGCTGCTCGACGAGGTGCCCAACCCCACCGAGCGCCAGGTGCGCGTGGGGCTCGAGGGCAACCTGTGCCGGTGCACCGGCTACCACAACATCGTCAAAGCAGTGCTGCAGTGCGCAGCTGAGGGGGTGGCGAAGTGATTCCCGCAGCGTTCGACTACAAGCGCGCCGGCTCGGCCGACGAAGCGATCGCGTTGCTCGGTGAGTACGGCGACGACGCCAAGCTGTTGGCCGGCGGCCACTCGCTGCTGCCGCTCATGAAGTACCGCCTCGCTTCACCCGCGGTGCTCATCGACATCGGTCGGCTCAACGATCTGTCCTACATCCGCGAGGACGGCGACGTCATCCGCATCGGTGCGCTCACCCGCCACCGCGACATCGAGATCAGCGAACTGCTGAAGTCGCAGGTCGGTCTGCTGCCCGAGGTCGCCGGTCATGTCGGCGATCCGCAGGTGCGCCACCGCGGCACCATCGGCGGCTCGCTGGCCCACGGCGACCCGGCGTCCGACCTGCCGTCGGCCATCCTCGCCGTGCGGGCCACCATGGTCATCAAAGGCCCGGGCGGCACCCGCGAGGTGTCCGCCGACGATTTCTTCACCGGCTTCCTCGAGACGGCCGTCGGCCCCGACGAGCTCCTCACCGAGATCGTCGTGTCGAAGACCCCGGACGCCACGTTCGGCTTCCAGAAGTTCAACCGTCGGGCCCAGGACTGGGCCATCGTCGGTTGTTCCGTGGTCGTCAACAACGGTTCGTGCGGCGTGGGCCTGGTCAACATGGACTCGCGCCCGGTGCGCGCGGCCGGTGTCGAGGCCGCCATCGCCGGTGGCGCATCGGCGGCCGACGGTGCTGCAACCGCCGCCGATGGCTGCGAGCCCCCCACCGACCTCAACGCCAGCGTCGAGTATCGCCAGCACCTCGCCCGCGTCCTCGTCCGCCGCGCCCTCGAGACCGCCGGCAAGTAATCGAACCGGTCGGCCGCTGCGTTAGCGTCGGAGCGTGCTCTACGCCTTCGGCTTCGAACGCATCGCGGTGGTCGTGAGCGACCTGTACTTCGTCGATCCCGACCCCAACCCGGGGCAGGAGGGCGCGGAGCGGGGCGTGCGGCTCGAAGTTCGGTTCCTCGATGCTGCGCCGCTGCGCGGTTCGATCTACTCGGCGCAGCCGATTGCCGTCGATCGGCCGATCTGGCGCTGCGATCTCCTCGAGTCGGTCGCCGGCTCGCACGACCGCACGCACCACCACCCGCGATTCGACGGCTGGGAGCCGGGCCACCGCGTGTTCGTAGAGGAGCTCTCTGCGGCCCCGCTCGAGTGGGTGGGTGCGCGCCTGGGCCGCCTGTCCGCGCTGCTCGACGAGGCCGGCGTCGCACCGTCGGACGTCGGGGCCGGCGACGCCAAGGCGCTCCGCGCCGCCACCCCCGAGATCCTCGATGCGACGTCCTCGCTGTTGCGCCGCGTGCGCGCCGGCGAGCTGGCCAACCCGCACCCCGATCAACCGCTCGACAACGCCCGCGCCGGCTGGCTCTGACACCGGGACCCATTGCCTTTTGGGTCGTAGCCCGTGCGTCCGGGTGTGCGCGTGGCGACCCAGAACGCGACCTGTTGGCTTTTGGGTCGTAGCCCGTGCGTCTGGGTGAACGCGTGGCGACCCAGAACGGGGCTGTGAGGTCCACTCCAAGGTCGCTGTCAGAGGACCTGCGTTTGATGAGACGCATGAATACGGAAATGCTGCGAAGCATCACGGTCGGCCAGCATGGCCTCATTCGTACCGCACAACTCCGGTCGGTCGGGGCGACGCGATCGTCCATCGTCCACGCCCGTCGAACGGGTGTGCTCGAGCGGCTTTCCCCCGAAGTGTTCCGCCTCGGTGGATCGCCGAGAACGATCGAGCAACGTCGGTTGGCGGCGTTGTTCGACGCCGGCGGCGACGCCGCACTGGGGCAGGTCACCGGCGCGCGCCAGTGGGAACTGTGGCCCAGATCGGTCCCCGACCATGTCCTGGTGACCCGACGCAGCGCCTTCGATCGCCCGACGCTCGGCGTTGTGCACCGTGTACGAGATCTTCTGCCGGGCCACGTGGTCGTCCTCGACGGCTTGCGCGTGACCACGCCGGCGCGCGTGGTCATGGACCTGGCGGCCACGCTGCCGCGGTCGCAGGTTGCCCGCGTGCTCGATCGCGCGTGGGGCAAACGGTTGCTCACCCTCGGCGACGTCGCCAGCGTGATGCACGACGTACGCGGAAAGGGCCGGCGTGGCGTGCGCACGGTCGAGGCACTGCTGGCAGAACGCGTCGACCTCGTCGCGGCCGAGACCGCGCTCGAGCTGGCGTTCGAAGCCATACTCCTTGCCAACTCGCTCCCGCCGATGCGTCGCCAGGTCCAGCTCAGCGATGTCGAGGGTTGGGTGGGTCGGGTCGACTACTTCGACGCCGACTACGGCCTCGTGGTCTTCGTCGATGGTGATGCATGGCATCGCGCGTTGAGCGATGCGCGCTCTGACGCCGCGCAACAGCACCGGCTCGTCGCCGCGGGGTATCGGGTCGAGCGCTTCTCGGAGGGCGAGATCAAGTTCCGCCAGCACAAAGTCGCAGCGCGCATGCGTGAGCTTCGCACCGCGCGGCTCGCCGCCTGAGGATCAGCTGGTGAAGTTGAGGACGCTGCGCACGACGGCGCCCGAGCGGGTGGCGGCGATGGCCTGTGCCCAGTTGTCGAGCGTGAACATCTCGGTCACGAGATCGTCGAGGTTCAGGCGACCAGCCGCGACGTGCTCGATCATCTCGGGGAAGTCGCGAGCCGGATCGCACGCGCCGTTGAGGCTGCCGAGGATGCGCCGCCCGCGGAAGATCGCATCGACATCGAACCCGACACGCGCTCCGCGAGGTGGCATGCCGATGAGCACCGCGCTGCCGCCTGGTGCGGTCATGGCGATCGCCGCCTCGATGGTGGGCACGAGTCCGGCGCACTCGAACGCGTGGTCCACGCCGCCGCCGGTGAGATCGCGCACCGCGGCCACCAGGTCGTCGTCGCGCCCGGCGATGATCACATCGGTCGCGCCGAACCGAAGCGCGACGTCGCGCCGCGACGGGTTCACGTCGATCGCGATGATGCGCGACGCGTTCGCGAGCCGCGCGGTCTGCAGGACGTTCGCGCCGATCCCCCCGATGCCGATCACCGCAACCGTGTCGCCAGGTCGCACCCGAGCCACGTTGCGCACGTTGCCGTAGCCGGTCGAGACCGCACAGCCGAGCAGCGACGCACCGGCGGTGGGCAGGTCGCCGATCGGGAAGAGCTGCGACGCGCGCACGACGACTTCCTCGGCCCACGTCGAGGCGTTCGCGTAGCGACCGGTGGCGCGGCCGTCGTAGATGAAGGGTCGCTCACCGGTGCCGAAGGCGCTCGGGCAATCGGA
>JBKJKR010000060.1:0-5922 GCA_046597135.1 Acidimicrobiales bacterium
CACGTGGTGCGGTCGTCTGTGGGGCGGAGCAGCTCGAACCCCTCGAACCCGGCGCTTCGCCGCTCGCATCGGTGCCGTCGATTCGCAAGCCGGGTTCGAGGGGTTCGAGCTGCTCCGCCCCACAGACGACCGCACCACGTGGCTCGTGGTGTCACGTTGGGCCGATCAAGAGTCGTTCGACGCGTGGCTCGCGTCGCCGTCGTTCGCCCACGGCCATCGTGGCGTGCAGTCCGGTGGCGCACAGCCGGGTGCGCCGGAGGGCGCGCCCGCGGGTGAGCGTCCGTTGTCGATGAGCGCCGAGCTCTGGTCGTACGAGATCGCCACCGCGGCCACCCCGCAGCCCTGACGTGATCGCCACCACGCTGTTCGAGTTCCACGAGTCCTTCGCCTGGTTCGTCATACTCGGCAACGGCCTCGCCGGTCTGTGGGCGTTGGCTGCGCACCAGTGGCCGGTCGTGCGTTCACGAGCGCTGTGGTGGTTCACGCTCGTCGCGCAGCTGTCGATCTTCGTGCAGGTCACGATCGGCGTCACGATGGTGTCGCACCAGAAGCTGAAGGCGCCCCAGTTCCACATGTTCTACGGCTTCGTCGCGATCTTCGCGGTGGCCATCATCTACAGCTACCGCCACCAGCTCGAGAAGCACCGGTACCTGCTCTACGGCGGCGGCGGGCTCTTCCTCATGGGCCTCGGCATCCGCGCCATGCTCGTGGGCAAGACCTGAGCGGCAACGCGGCGTTCAGCTCCGGAAGCGACGCGCCACGTGCCGCTGGCGTACTGCGATCTGTGCGGTGCGCGTCGCACGGTCGTACTCCGGTGTGGACGCGGGGAGCACGGCGCGCAGGTCGGTGAACGGCACGACCGTGCACGTTGGCACGGGGCTGTTCGACGTGCGGATGAAGCGGTAGGTCACGAGCGACTGATGTAGCCCGGTGGTGTCGAGCCAGTTCTGCACGCCCGGGTCCTTGTGGGCGACCACGATCCGATAGCGGCCATCGTCGTCGATGCGCAGTTGCGTGCGGTTGAGGCTCGTGGTGCGGTTCGCGAAGTCGAGTGACTCGAACCACCCGAGGTTGTAGAGCATGAAGTTCCACGTCCACGCGTCGGGTGCGTCGCCTTCGATCACCAGCGCCTCGTCGGGGCCGAGGTCGGCGAAACCCGAGCCATAGGCGATGCCGTTCGATCCACCGGCCACCGAGCCGGGGGCCACGATGTTGTTGAAGCCGCAGCGCTCGAGGCTGGCCGAGATGTAGCGGTTCCAATAGCGCACCGATGCCTCGATCCAGGCCACCGCGTCGTCGAGTCGGCTCGCGAGCTGCGCCGCGTCGAGCGATGGTGGAGCAGTGCCCTCCGAACCGATGCGCTCGATGCGGAACGTGCCCGGCGTGTGAACCTGCCAGTCGTCGAAGTACTGCCGGATGGTCACGTTGGTGGTGGCCGGATCGAGCGGCATCCAGTTGCCGGTTCGTTGGGGCCCACCGATCGTGAGCTCGAAGTCGCCGTCGGCCGTACGTTGCAGGTCGTCGTGCCACCGCTCGGCGTACATGCCGTACTGCTCGAGGTGCATGTCGCCCTCGTGCGTCGAGATCACGAACCCGTGGGTCGTCGCGCCGTTCCCCGTGAGCCGATAGACGGCATCGCCGCGCACGCGTGCGCGCAGGTAGGTGTTGTCGACGTTGGGGCCGCCCCACTTCGTCACGTCGTCGTCGTGGCGGTAGAACGCGGGGAAGTCGGCATCACCGAACTCGACGCACCATTGCAGACCCAGCGCGACGATTCGCGAGAGGTAGCGGATCCCGTCGGTGGTGGCGCGGGCGCCGGTCGGGAACGGTGGACTCGCGAGCTCGGCTCCGAGCGCCCCGAGTCGCTCGAGCAGAGCGGGCCACAGCTCGTTCGCAACCGCGGCCGCGTTGGTGTCTTCATTCCTGCGCATCGTCGACCCCGTTGCCGACGGTACGAGCACCGGCTCGTGCGGTCAACCGCTGAGCGGCGCTCGTCCGTCGCGAGGTGTTCGGCAAGCGTGCGAGCCGCGGCGCGCAGCTCATCGGGCGTGCGCGCCGCGTACACGAGCACGAGACCGGTCGCCCCCGGCACGATGGCGGTAGCGGGCGAGGGGCTGCGCGCCGAAACCGAGTCCGCGCGCCGTCGCGGCCAGTGCGAGCTCGTCCTGGTCCGCGGTGGGCGTGGCGCTGGTGGTGGTTCGCCCAGGTGCACACCTCGACCCGGTCGGCGGGGTCGTGCTGACCAAGCGCGTCGGTTCCTCCGCTGCTAGGGCTCGCGTCGCCGATCACCGGGGCCGTGCTCGGATGGCTCGTGCTCGAACAGTCGCTCTCGCTGGTGCAGCTGCTCGGATTCGCGGTCACGATCGGCGCGATCGCCTGCGGGCGCCTGCGCCCGGGACCCGCAGGCGCGAACACCGCCGCGCCGCGCGACGGCGACTCGAGCGCAGATCGTCGGGCGGTCGCCCGCCGGTGCTTCGACGAGCTAGTTGAAGAGCTGGTTCAGCGTGCCCGAGGAGATCTCGGTGCCGTCCTCGTACTTCATGTGGGGTGGCCAGTCGTCTACCCGGCCGGCCACGTCGATGAAGCGCGCCACGTCGGTGCCGACGTTCGCGAACGAGTACGTGGTGTTCGGGGGGAAGTAGAGCATGTCGCCGGCGGTGAGCCGATGGACCACGCCCTCGACGTCCCACTCGACGGTGCCGGCCAACTGGTAGAGCACGTGATCGCCGGTGAACTGGCGCCGCGGACTGCTCTGGCCGGGCGGCATCTCGAGCACGTTGACCATGGTGCTGGTGGTCGCAAAGCCGTTGGCCACGCCGCGCCGCGTGCCTTCGACTTCGCCGCCCGGCAGCACGTCGTACCGCACCACCTGCGCACTCGCCGGCAGGTGCACGGGCCCGTCCGGAACTGCGGCTGCGCCGGCTCCGGTAGGGCGATCCGGTTGTGCGTCGCTCATGGGGTCCTCCGCTCGTCGGCCATCTCGCGCAGCTTGTTCTTCGCCACCTTGTCGAGCGTGGCGCGAGGGAACTCGTCGACAACGTAGACCGCACGCGGCACCTTGAAGTCGGCCAGCCGTCGACGACACGCCTCGATGATCGCCGTCTCGAGCGCGTCGTCGTCGGCCGCGCCCGGCGCCTTGATCACGAACACCACCACGACCTGGTCGAGCATGGGGTGGCTCTGGCCCACCGCGGCGATCTCCGCGATGCCGGGCACCTGGCGACAGGTGTCCTCGACCTCGCGCGCCGACACGTTCTCGCCGCCCACCTTCAGGAGGTCCTTGTCGCGCTCGGCGTAGAACACGTTGCCGCCGGCGCGCACGGTGACCATGTCGCCGGTCTTGAACCAGCCGTCGTCGGTGAAGCTCTTGGCGTTCGCCTCGTCGTTGTCGAAGTACTCGAGGAACAGCTGGATGCCCCGGATGCCGCGTACCCAGAGCTCGCCGGTGGTGCCCTCGGGGCAGAGCTCGCCGGTCTCCTTGTCGACCACCGCGATCTCGAAGCCCGGTGTGGGGTGGCCCATCGACCCGTTCGGCCAGCGCTCGGACGGCCGACCGCTGATGGCGTGCGTGACGGTCTCGGTCATGCCGTAGCAGGCGTAGATCTGGAGGTTCGGCCACTGCGGGAACGCCGGCATGATCGCGCCGAACTGGGCGACGCGCAGCGAGTTCGGCGGCACCTCCTGGCCGGCCATGGCCTTGACCACGAACGGCAGCAGCGAGATGTGCGTGACACGGTTTCGCACCACGACGTCCCAGAAGCGACTGCTCGAGAACTTCGGTTGCAGCACGACCGTGCCGCCGACTGCGAGCGTGTTCCACATCGACCAGCTCTGGGCGTTCACATGGAAGAACGGCAGGTAGATCAGGTACACGTCGTCGGTGGTCAGGTCGATGTTCCGACTGCCGACGCGGCCGGCCCAGATGGCGTTGCCGTGCGTGTGCACGACGGCCTTCGGGCGTGAGGTGGTGCCCGAGGTGAACTGGATCCCGGCGGGGAGCATCGGTTCGGCCGGGCGCGCGGGGAGCGTCGCCGGATCGCCCATGAGCTCGTCGAAGCGGCGGAGCCCGTGGACCTGCTCGTCGGGCGTGGTGCGGTGCCCGCTGTTGTCGTCGGTGACCGCGATCCATTGCACCGACGTTGCGGCCTCGGCCACGAGCGTGGCGTACTGCGGCTGGGTGATCGCGGCGACGCATCGGGCGTGCTCGACGAAGTACTGCAGCTCGCTCGCGACACTCCGGGTGTTGGTGGTCACCGCCGCAGCGCCGAGCGTTGCGCACGCATACCAGGCCAGCACACCCTCGGGGCAGTTGTCGGCGTGGATGAGCACCTTGTCGCCCTTGCGCACCCCGTTCGCCAGGAGCCCCGCGGCGAGTCGCTGCACGTCGGCCTGGAACTCCCGGTAGGTCCACTGACGTGTGGCGCCGTCCTTCGGCTCCCACACGAGCAAGGGGTGGTCCGGTTTGTGAGCAACCCAGTGCGCGAGCAGCCAGGGAACATCCTGGCCGGCCATCTGGTGTGCGTCGGTGTGCGATGAGTCCATGCCCCATAGTGGGCGCAGACCCGGCCTGCGGGCGAACCGTCCGGGTTCGGTGGCCGTGATCAGAGATGGACGACGGTGCAGGTGGTGGTGCGGGTGACGCCCGCGATCATCTGCATGCGCCCCGCGACGAGCCGACCGAGCTCGTCGATGGACTCGGCATGGCACTGGGTGATCACGTCGTACGGCCCGATGACGTCATCGGCCGCGACGACGCCCGGCAGCTTGCGGATCTCTTCGGCCACGCTGGCTGCGGTGCCGACCTCGGTCTGGATGAGGATGTAGCCGCTGACGCTCACCCGGCGAGTGTATGCACGAGGCCGTGGACGAAGCTACGGCCTCGTGCGTGGCCCGGGGCATGGTCAGCCGGCGAGCCGCTTGGTGAGCGCGTCGAGTTGCGTGCTCATCTCGGCGGGCAGGCGCTCGCCGATGGCCGCGAAGTGGGCCTCGATGAGCTCGACCTCGCGCAGCCAGGCTTGGTTGTCGACATCGACCAGGCGAGCCATGGTGGCGTCGTCGATGTCGAGTCCGCTGCGGTCGATCGCTTCGATGGTCGGCACGAGACCGATGGTGGTCTCGACCGCTTCGCCGCCGCCGACGACCCGCTCGATCACCCATTTGAGCACCCGGGAGTTGTCGCCATAGCCGGGCCACAGGAACTTGCCGTTCTCGTCCTTGCGGAACCAGTTGACCCAGAACATCTGGGGCAGCTTGGCCGGGTCGGCCTTGGCGCCGATGCTCAGCCAGTGGGCCAGGTAGTCGCCCACGTTGTACCCGCAGAAGGGCAACATGGCGAACGGGTCGAAACGGACCTCGCCCACCGTGCCGGCGGCCGCCGCGGTCTTCTCGGAGGACATGATGGAGCCGAGGAAGACGCCGTGGTTCCAGTCGCGGGCCTGGGTGACCAGCGGGACGTTGGTGGCGCGACGGCCCCCGAACAAGATGGCCGAGATCGGTACGCCGCGCGGGTCTTCCCACTCGGGTGCGATGGATGGGCACTGCGATGCCGGGACGGTGAAACGGGCGTTGGGGTGCGACGCCGGCGTGGTCGACTCGGGGGTCCACGGCTGGCCGCGCCAGTCGGTGAGCCGAGGCGGCTTCTCGTCGGTCATCTCTTCCCACCAGACGTCGCCGTCGGGGGTCTTGGCCACGTTGGTGTAGACCGCGTTGCCCCAGAGGGTCTCCATGGCGTTGCGGTTGGTCTTGTCGGAGGTGCCGGGAGCCACGCCGAAGAAACCGGCTTCGGGGTTGATCGCGTAGAGGCGGCCGTCCTCCCCGAACTTCATCCACGCGATGTCGTCGCCCACCGTCTCGACGGTCCACCCGGGCAGGGTGGGGATGAGCATGGCCATGTTGGTCTTGCCGCAGGCAGACGGGAAGGCG
>JBKJKR010000475.1:0-9110 GCA_046597135.1 Acidimicrobiales bacterium
TCATCGTGAGCACGACCGTGGGGCCTTCGCGTTCGAACAGCAGGCTCGGTTCCTCGGCACTCATCCCCGCACGTCCTTCGATCGTCGAACCCGCAATCTCTACACGATCAGCTCGAGAACGGTCAGCGGCGCGGGGTCTGCAGGCCGTCGAGGGCCCAGGTGGTGATGTACGCGAGGCCGAAGAAGGCCGCCACCGCGAGGGCGACACCGGTGGAGCGGACGTCGGAGATCGGGGCGCGCACCCAGTCGAGGGTCGACGACGCCACCGCGCCGGGGCGCGTGACCAGGTCCCAGGAGTTCCACCGTTGGAAGCGACCGATCACCACGCCCACGGCGCACAGGCCGACCGACGCCGCGACGAGCAGCCAGCCCGCGGCGCGCCCGAGCATGCGCTCGACCTCGAGGTGCACGATGCGCAACGACACCACGCCGAGCAACGTGCCCGTCCACGCCGCGAAGCCGAACTGGAGCACGTGGCGCCACAACTCGGGCCCGCCCCGGTTCAGGTGCACCAGATCGGTCACCAGATACGGCGCGTTCGGCAAGAACGCGAGCCAGCACGCGCCCAACAAGAGCAGCGCCCAGCGCCGACGCGCCGCGCTGAAGAACAAGGCGAACGCGAGCGGCATCCACGCGAGCACCAGGTTCCACACGAGGAACCGTGTCGGATACCCGAGCGTGCCCGCGCCATCTCGATCAGTGACACCGAGTGCGACGGTGAGCGACGTCGACGCAGCCAATGCCAGCACGAGTATCAACCGGCGTCCTCCGAGCACCCCACCAGTGTGGCGCAGCGGCGCCGATCAACATCCGCGCCACCGACGTGCGTGCTCGCCGACATCTCCCTCACCAGTTCGCCGAAGGGCGAGCAGACTGGAGCAATGGAAGACCTCTTCGCCCGCGCTGCGTCGTTCGCCTCCCGCTATCGCCACGACGTCGGCGAGCACGCGGTGGCCCAAGGAGTCGACGCCGCGACGGTGCGCGCCGGGTTCGCGCTCGAGCTACCCGATGACGGCATCGCGCCCGCTGACGTACTCGACGCCCTCGTCGCCGCCGCCGGGCCGGGTCTTGTCGCAACCGTCGGCCCGCGCTACTTCGGCTTCGTGATCGGCGGCGCGCTCCCCGCGGCATCGGCCGCCGACATCGTGGCCGGCGGTTGGGACCAGAACGCGTTCAGCAAGGCCCTCTCCCCCGCGGCGGCCGCCGCAGAGGACGTGGCCGGCGATTGGCTGAAAGAGCTCCTTCGGATTCCCCACACCGCATCGGTCGGCTTCGTCACCGGCGGGCAGGCGGCGAACACCGTCGGGCTCGCCGCGGCACGCCATGCGGTGCTGCGCGACGCCGGCTGGGACGTGGCACGCGACGGGCTCAACGGTGCGCCACGGCTTCGCGTCGTCGCGAGCGAGGAACGCCACGCCACGATCGACCGGTCGTTGCGACTGCTCGGCATCGGCACGTCGGCCATCGAACCGGTCGCGACGAACGCGAACGGCGCGATCGACATCGTCGAGCTGCGACGCGTGCTCGCCACCGATGCGACCCGGCCGACCATCGTGTGCCTGCAAGCGGGCAACGTGAACACGGGCGCGTGCGACGACCTGCGCAGCGGGTGCGAGCTCGCTCGTGCCCATGGCGCGTGGGTTCACGTCGATGGTGCCTTCGGGCTGTGGGCCGCGGCCAGCCCGGCGTTGCGACACCTCGTCGACGGAATCGAGCTGGCCGATTCGTGGGCCTGCGACGGGCACAAGTGGCTCAACGTGCCGTACGACAGCGGCTACGCGTTCTGTGCGCACCCCGATGTGCACACCACCGCCGCGTCGTACAGCGCGGCCTACCTGGTGGGCTCGGGTACCGGCGCACCCGGCACGTTGGGCGATCTCACCCTCGAGTCCTCGCGTCGGGCGCGCGGGTTCGCGACATGGGCCGCGCTGCAGGAGCTCGGCCGCAATGGTGTGGCCGACCTCGTCGACCGGTGTTGCGCACACGCCCGCCGCTTCGCCCACGCGCTCGAAGCGGCCGGTGCGGAGATCGGCAACGACGTGATGCTGAACCAGGTGCTCGTGTCGTTCGGCGACGACGCCCTCACCGACGCAGTGATCGATGCCGTGCAACGCGACGGCACGTGCTGGATGGGCGGCACCGTGTGGGGCGGCCGGCGCTACATGCGCATCTCGGTGTCGAACTACCTGACCACCACCGCCGACGTCGACCGTTCGGTCGCGGCCATCACCTCCCTCGCCGCCGGGTTGTAGCGGGCGAACGCCTACCCGAGACGATCGCCCACGGTCGAAGTCCCGGCCGAAGCCGTGAGCGTTCGGGAGCTGACGGTCTTCTCGCGCAGATGCTCCGCGGCGCCGCGCGTCGTCGACCTCGGCCGCGATCGCGCCACGTCGGTCAGGGTCGCTCCATCCGCTGATGTCGATCACCGGCACGATTTCGGACATGGGCCCATGTTCAAGCCGGCGACCGCGCCACCTGTGGCGGCCGTGTGACGGGTCGGTGAACGGCCAGGCCCGATCTACAGTGACGACGTGGGGGACTCGATGCACAACACGGCCATGGTCATGCCCGGCGCCGGCGCAGATCTCGTCGCCGAGGAACGGGCGATCCCCGAACCCGGCGCCGGCGAGGCCATCGTGCGCGTCCGAGCGTCGAGCATGAACTACCACGACCTCGTGAACCTCATGGGGCTCATCAACGGCCCATGGCCACGAGTGCCCATGACCGACGGCGCGGGCGAGATCGTGGCCGTCGGCGACGGGGTGACCACCATGGCGGTCGGTGATCGCGTCTTCGGCGCGTTCCAACCACTGTGGCCCGAAGGACGGCTCACGCGGGCGCGGCGCGCATGGATCCCCGGCGACACGGCCGACGGCTGGCTGCAGCAATACATGCGGTTCCCGGTGGCCGCGCTCATCGCCACACCGCCGCACCTCGACGATCGCGAAGCAGCGACGCTCGTGTGCGCCGGGACGACCGCGTGGGCCGCCCTGCGCGGCGCCGACCTGAAGGCGGGTGACGTGGTCGTCACCCAAGGAACGGGTGGCGTGTCGCTCTTCGCGCTGCAGTTGGCGAAGGCCCAGGGCGCCACGGTGATCCTGACGTCGTCGTCCGACGACAAGCTCGAGCGCGGCCGCAGCCTCGGCGCGGATCACGTGATCAACTACCGCACCACGCCCGATTGGGAGCGCACGGTGCGCACCCTCACCGGCGGCGAAGGCGCCGACCTCGTACTGGATCTCGGCGGCCAGGAGACGCTCGGTCGTTCGGTGAAGGCCGCCCGATGCGACGGCTCGGTTGCCGTCATCGGCGTGCTCAGCGGCCACGGCAACGCCGACTTCCCGGTGAGCGACGCCATGACCCGACAGGTGCGTCTGTACGGCGTTGCGGTGGGCAGCGTCGTGGCGCATCGCGAGCTGGCGCGTGCGGTCGCGGCGAGCGGGTTGCGGCCCCACATCAGCCACACGTTCGCGTGGACCGACATTCCCGAGGCCCGACGCGTGCAACACGCGAACGAGCACTTCGGCAAGATCGCCATCACCATCCCCTGAACCCCGCGCCCTGCCACCCCCCGCCCTGGCATCAGTAGTGTGATCCGGTCGGGGCTCGGGGACTCGATGAGCACGCGACCAGGAGCGATCACTGTGGCATGGGACTTCCAGACCGAACCGGAGTTCCAGGCGAAGCTCGACTGGATGCGCACCTTCATCGACGAGCAGCTCATCCCGCTCGAACCGGTGATGAAGGAGCTGCCCAAGGACGAGTGGCGCATCGTGAAGCGCCACCTGCAGGACCAGGTGAAGGCCCAGGGCCTGTGGGGCGCGTTCCTCGACGAGAACCTCGGCGGGCCCGGGTTCGGTCAGATGAAGCTCGCCCTGATGTCGGAGCAGATCGGTCGGTCGATGTTCTCGATGACGATCTTCGGCGTGCAGGCGCCCGACAGCGGCAACATGGAGTTGCTCGCCCACGGCGCGAACGACGCCCAGAAGGAACGCTGGCTCTGGCCCAACATGCGCGGCGAGATCTCGAGCGCGTTCGCGCTGACCGAGCCGTTCCTCGCCGGTGCCGACCCCACGCGCATCGCCACCACCGCCACCCTCGACGGCGACGAGTGGGTGCTCGAGGGTCACAAGTGGTTCGTGTCGAACGGCTCGGTCGCCGACATCATCCTCGTGTTCGCCGAGACCGACCCGGAGAACCGGCCGCACCGCCACGCGTCGATCTTCATCGTGCCTGCGGGAACACCCGGCATGGACATCAAGCGCGACATCCCGACCATGGCGCACCCCGACGTCGAGTTCGGTTCGGCGGGCAACCACGCCGAGATCGTCTTCACCAACTGCCGCCTGCCGGCCGACCACCTCATCGGTCGCCCCGGTGACGGGTTCGTGCTCGCGCAGAAGCGGCTCGGCGGCGGGCGCATCCATCACGCGATGCGCTGGATCGGCCAGGCGTCGCGTGCGCTCGACATCATGTGCGAACGGGCCGTGTCGCGCGAGTCGCACGGCAAGTTGCTCGGCCAGCACCAGATGATCCAGGACTTCATCGCGTTGTCGCACACCGAGATCGAGGCGGCGCGCCTGCTCACGTTCCACACGGCGTGGAAGATGGATCAGCTCGGCGCATCGGCCGTGCGCGCCGACATCTCCATGGTCAAGGCGCACGTGTCGCGCGTGGTCCTCACGGTGCTCGACCGCACCATCCAGGTGTGCGGCGCACTCGGCTACTCGGGCGACCTCCCGGTCGAGGGTTGGTATCGCGGCACGCGCTTCGGCACCATCGGCGACGGCCCCGACGAGGTGCACAAGTCGGTCGTGGCCCGCACCTTGCTCAAGAAGTACAAGCCGGTCACCGGTTGGCCCACCGAGCACATCCCCAGCCGGCGGCCCGCCGCGTTCGAGAAGTGGGACGAACTGCGCGTCGCCGCCGGGCTCGCACCCGCCGACGCGAACACGTGATGGGCACCGCAGCGCTCGCGGCGTTCCTCGACGAAGCGCTCGGCGGCCACGAGCCCATCGCAGTCGAAGCCATGGCCGGTGGCGGTTCGTGCGAGGTGTTCTCGCTCGATCGCGGCGAGTTCCACTGGGTGCTGCGACGCGCGCCCGCGCATGCCAACACCTCGCGCGCGCACGACGTGCTTCGCGAGCACCGCATCCTCGCCGCGCTCGATGGCGCAGCGGTGCGGGTCCCCAAGCCCATCGTCGCGTGCGCCGACACCGGCATCTTCGAGACGCCCTTCTACGTGATGGAGCGCATCGACGGCGTACCGGTGCGCAACGGCATTCCCGCCGCGTGGGCCGACGCACCCGAGACGCAGCATCGTGCGGTCGAGGAGCTCATCGACGCGCTCGTCGAGGTGCACGCGGTCGACTGGCGCGCCGTCGGCCTCACCGATCTCGGCCGCGCCGACGGCTTCCTCGAACGCCAGGTCGAACGCTGGCTCGCGCAACTCGCGTCGTACGGCGGCCGCGACCTGCCCGCCGCGCACGACATCGGTCGCTGGCTCGACGCGCATCGTCCGGTCGGTCAACCACCCACGCTCTTCCACGGCGACTACAAGCTCGACAACGTGCTCTTCGCGACCGACGCGCCACCGCGGCTGCTCGCGGTGGTCGACTGGGAGATGGGCACCATCGGCGATCCGCTGATCGACCTCGCTTGGGCGATGATCTTTCATCCGGTCGGCGGCACGATGCCCCTCGGCACATCCGGCCCGCACACGTTCGCTCGCGACCACGTGCCCTCCATAGAGGCAATGGTGGCGCGCTACGCCGAGCGCTCCGGGCGCGACATCTCGCACATCGACTGGTATCACGTGTTCGCTCGATGGAAAGGCGCAATCGTGCTCGAAGGCAGCTACGCCAAATGGCAGCGCGGCGAATCGAGCAAGCCGGTGCACGAGCACTTCGGTCCGCAGGCCGACCGCTTGTTGGTCAGCGCAGCGGCACTCATCGAGGCCCGCCCCGGAGGTACCCCGTGAACCCCACCTTCCGCTGCGACGACAAGGTGGTCGTGATCACCGGCGGCAGCAAAGGCCTCGGGCGCGCCATGGCGCTCGGCTTCGCCGAGGCCGGTGCCCACATCGTCGTCGCGAGCCGCAAGCTCGAACCGTGCGAGGTCGTGGCCGACGAGGTGCGCTCGCTCGGGCGCCGCGCGCTCGCGTTGTCGTGCCACGTCGGCGATTGGGCGCAATGCGAAAAACTCGTTGCCGCCACGGTCGCCGAGTTCGGCCGCATCGATGTTCTCGTCAACAACGCGGGCATCGCGCCCGTGCCGCCGTCGCTCGCCGGGGTCACCGAGGATCTCTTCGACAAGACCATCGCCGTCAACCTGAAGGGTCCGTTGCGGCTGAGCGCGCTCGCCGCGCCGCACATGCCGAGCGGCAGCACCATCCTCACGATCAGCTCGAAGGCCTCGACGCACCCGTCGCCGTTCACGGTGGTCTATGCCGCGGCCAAGGCCGGCCTGAACGCGTTGACCAGCGCGATGTCGAAGGAGTTCGCGCCGCAAGGCATCCGGGTCAACGGCATCATCTGCGGCACGTTCCGCACCGACAGCTTCAATCGTTCGATCCCCGACGAGGCCACCGAGGCCGCCATGGCGGCGCGGCTGAGCCTCGGCCGGGTCGCCGACGCCGACGAGATCGTCGGCACCGCGCTCTACCTGGCGACCGACGCGTCGTCATATCTCACCGGTCAGATGATCGTGCTCGACGGAGGAGGCTCATGATGGAAGTCCTGCGCGACAAGGTGGCGGTGATCACCGGCGGTGGCTCGGGCATCGGGTTCGCGATCGCTCGCGCGTTCGCAGCCGAGGGCGGCCGCGTGGTGCTGGCCGACATCGACGACGACGCGCTCGCGCAGGCTTCGGCGGCGCTCGTCGCGAGCGGGGCCGAGGTGCTCACCGTGCACACCGACGTGTCGGTGCTCGCCGACGTCGAGGCGCTCGCCGCGGCCGCGAGCGAACGGTTCGGCCACGTCGATCTCGTGGTGAACAACGCCGGTGTCATCGCCTGGAACTCGGTGAACCGGCTCACCATCGAGGACTGGCGCTGGGTCGTGGGCGTGAACCTGTGGGGCGTCATCCACGGCGTGCACGTCTTCCTGCCGATCTTCGAGGCGCAGGGCACCCCGGCGCACTTCGTGAACGTGTCGTCGGTCGGCGGCGTGCTCGCCGAGACGCCGTTCATGGCCACCTACGGTGCGACCAAGGCGGGGGTCATCGGCCTGTCGCTCGCCCTCGACTCCGAGCTGCGCATGGCCGGCTCCACCATCGGCGTGTCGATCCTGTGCCCGAGCAACACCGCGTCGACCTACGTGCTCGACGCGGAACGCAACCGCCCCGCCGACGCACCGGTGGTCGCGCGCGCACCCGGTGTCGATCAGCTCGTCGCTGCGGTGCGCGACGTCGTCGACAACGGTCAGTCCGTCGACGTGCTCGCGACCCGCGTGCTCGACGCCGTGAAAGCGAACCGGCTGTGGGTGTTCCCGCACCCCGACTCGCAACCGATGATCCAGGCGCGGCTCGACCTTCTCGGCGCAGTCGTCGCCGCGGCCGGCACGCAGACCATCGATGGCTGATCCGGCCGGTTCCCCACCCCCGCGTTGTCCGTGCGGTCGTGCGTCCTACGACGCGTGCTGCGGGCGTCTGCACCGCGGCGAGATCCAAGCCGCGACCGCCGAGCAACTGATGCGCTCGCGCTACAGCGCGTTCGCCCTGCAGGACGCGCCATACCTGCTGCGTTCGTGGCACCCCGACACGCGACCGACCCGCATCCCGTTCGACCCCGCGCTGCGGTGGATCCGCCTCGAGATCCTCGACACCGCCGGCGGCAACCTGCTCGACACCGAGGGCGCGGTCGAGTTCGACGCGCACCACCTGCAAGGCGACCGGCGCGGCGTGCTGCACGAGCGCAGCGTGTTCATCCGCCACGAGAACCGCTGGGTCTACGTCGGGCCGGTGGCCGCCAACGTGACCTGAGTCCACGGCCGACACGCACCCGGCCCGGCTGTGCAACGCTTGGCACCGATGGCCAACGTTCCACCCGAGCCGACCCGACCCGAACCCCCATCGCCTCGCACGCCGCCGTCGGCGCTGCCGCCGGGCGTGCTGGCGCGCTACGACAACGAGGAGGACACCGCGTCGCTGGCCATCCTCCGCAGCACCGGTGAGCTGCTCGCCCGCAAGAGCCCATCCGAGGTGAGCCTGCGCGAGATCGCCAAGCACGCGGGCGTGAACTACGGACTCATCCACCGTCATTTCGGCACCAAGGACGAGCTGGTCGTGCGGCTGTTCCGCGAGTTCAGCGACTACGGCGGCAGCCTGATGCGCGACACCGACTCGATCTACACCGCGCTGCGCCAGGCCTTCAACGCCGAATCGGGTGCTTTCGCCGAGATCTTCGCCTGGGTGGTCCTCGATCGTGTCGAACCCGAACGGGTGTGGGCCGACCGCTCGCTCATGGGTGAGCTGGCCGAGCGCATCGAGACCACCTGGCAGGAGGGCACTCCGCCCCCGCTGACCCGCGAGCGGTTCGACCCGCGCCTGATCGCGACGTTCACCTCGCTCGTGATCTCGGTGTGGGAGTTCTACGCGCCGTACGTCGCAGTCATGGGCGACTACGCCGACCGGGACCCGGGCGAGGTCAAGGCCGAGGTCCTCGACCTGTTGCAGCTGCTCGTCTCGGCCGCCGCGCCCCGGCCCCCCGCCGCGCCCCCTGACACCCGGTGAATTGCCCCGCCTTGCCATGCAGCCAATGGCTGCAATACTCTTGGGGCCGTTGGCTACAGACGGGGGCGTCGGGGTCTGCTCCGCGGCAGGGCTCGCCGCGGAGCAACCACCGACCACCTGCGTCCCCTAGGTTACGACGATGCGTCGGGAGCATCCGGACCCCCCGGGACCAGTCATGCGCGATCGCGCCGACATCCGCAGGCGCGTGCCGGCGCTCGTTGCCCTCGTTGCGCTCGTTGCACTTGCCGCGGCATGCGGCGGGGACGGTGCCGACGACGCCGACGATCACGACATCCCCGGGGTGTACATCGCCGTGATCCGCGCCCTGGCCCCCAATTCGTCGACGGTGATGCCCAAGTCGGTCTACGTCGAGGCGTTAC
>JBKJKR010000364.1:0-3503 GCA_046597135.1 Acidimicrobiales bacterium
CCGGCATCCATGTGGCGTTCGGCGCGGAGCATCCGAGCAGCGTCGGTCACCGCATCGACCGAACGGTCGGCCACCGCGTGCTGCTGCGGCTCGGCGAACGGAGCGAGTACGCGACTGCTGGTGTGCGCGACATCGATCCGTCAGCGCTGACGCCCGGTTCCGGGGTCGACGTGACCACGGGGTCTCGCCTCCGCGTCGCCCGAGCGGGCGACGGCGACATCGAACGACTCATCCGCCGTGCCGAGGTAGAACCGACGGTGCGCCCCCCTGCCGCGCGCGTCGGTCTTTTGCCGATCACGGTCGCGAGCGCGACGTTGGCGCCAGCGTCGATCGACGACGACGTGCTGCAACTCCCACTGGGCATCGGCGACCGCTCGCTCACCTCGTTGTCGCTTCGCCTGCACGCCGGCGAGCACGCGCTCGTGACCGGCCCGACGCGCTGCGGCAAGAGCAACGTGCTCGCTGTCGCACGCGCGGCGGCATGCGCAGCCGGGTTACCCGTGGTGTCCGTGGGTACGCACCGGTCGCGTCTCCCCGACCTGCTGACCCGACGCGAGGACATCGTGCAACGCATCGACGCGCTGCTCCGGATGGAACATTCGGCGACCCGAACCATCGTGCTGGTCGACGATGCCGATGCGGTCGACGACGGCGGGGCGCTCGAGCGACTGATTGCGGCACAACGCGCCGACGTCCACCTGATCGCGGCCGCTCGCGGCGATCGACTCCGCTCGTTGTTCCGACATTGGACGAACGATGTCCGGCGCAGCGGCAACGCCGTCCTGCTGCGACCCGACGACGGCGACGCCGAGGTGGTCGGCGTTCGTCTGCCGCGCACCGCAGGTCTGCTCCCACCCGGCCGAGGCTGGTTGGTGTGCGACGGCATCGTCGAGCTGTGTCAGCTCGCTCGCGCCGCAACATCGCCAGGCGAGCCGGCCACGGAGCAGGCGTGCGCGCCGAGCCCAGGGCAGGCGGCATGAGCGCGCCGGTACCACCGCTCCTCGTGCCCGGTTGGATCATCGACTCGGTGATCGCCGAGAACGCACACACGTTGGTGGTCGCGGCGCGGGGTGCCGAGCCGATCACCCCGCCGGCGCCGCCGCGGTTCGCGACGATCGTGATCACCCGTCCCGGTCACGAGCACGCAGCCGACCTCGAGCTCGCGGCACTCGTGGCCCTGCGGTCGATCGAGCCCGCCGACCTCGTCGGGTCGGTCATTGTGATGTGGGACGGGCACGGCGTGGCTGCCCGGGTGCTGCGCGACGGTGTGCGCTATGCGCCCGAGACGCTCGACGAACCCACGGTCCGCGTCGAGACCGAGATGGCGCCCCAGGACCCGGCGTTCGTCACCGAGGGCGGCCCGGCCGATGCCGAAGCGGCGCCCCGCCGCCGGGCCTACGCAATGGTCGCGCTCGCCGCTGCGCTGGCGGTGTTCACCGCGTGGATGCTCGCCACCGGCGACTCCCAGACGCTCGATGCGGGTTCGCGCAGCGCTGAACGCAGTGGCGTCGTGTGGGATCCGCTGACGGCCACCGTGTCGGTGCGAAGCGGCGGGCAGGTGCGCACGTTCCACATGGGTGAGCCCGGGGACGAGGCGCTGTTCGGCGATTGGGAGGGCCACGGCGACCGCACCCCGGCGCTGTACCGGCCGACGACGGGCGAGCTCTGGTTCTTCACCGAATGGGCCACCGATGACGAGATGGTGGAACCGTCGCGTGCGGTGCTCGCGATCGTGAACGGTCGCGCCGTGGTCGAGCGCAACCACGGTGTCGACGTGGTGGTCGTCCGCCCCGAAGCCGGGAACGTTGGCGTCAGGCCTCGAAGCGGATGAGGTCGTCGAGGGTCTCGCGCCGCACCACGAGACGAGCGTTCCCGCCCGAGACGAACACCACCGGCGGACGTTGCACCTTCTGGTAGTTCGAACCCATCGAGTGGCCGTAAGCACCGGTGACCGGCGTGGCCAGGATGTCACCGACCGCGGCGTCGGCCGGGACCCACCCGTCGCGGATCAGGAGATCGCCCGACTCGCAGTGCTTGCCCACGACGGTGACCGGTCGTTCGCGCGGCGCCAGAACCGAGCGTGGCAGGAAGGCCTCGTAGCCGCTGCCGTAGAGCACCGGCCGCGGGTTGTCGCTCATGCCACCGTCGACTGCCAGGTACGTGCGGATGTCGGCGAGCTCTTTGATGGTGCCGACCGTGTAGAGCGTGACGGCGGCGGCGGCCACGATGGAACGCCCGGGTTCGACGGCGATGCGCGCCGTGATGCCCTGCTCGGCGCACGCGCTGCGCACGGCCGCCCCCCACTGCTCGATGGTGGGCGCTTCCTCGCCGGCGACGTAGGCCACGCCGAGGCCCCCGCCGATGGACAGCTCGGGCAGGTCGTACGGACGCGAGAACTCGGCGAGCACCGCGACCGATCGGGCGAACGAGTCGAGGCGGAAGACCTGGCTCCCGATGTGCGCATGGATGCCGACGAGTTCGACGGAGAGGCTCGCCAGCGCACGTTCGACGGCGCGTGCCGCGAGGCCGCTCGACACGGTGAAGCCGAACTTGGAGTCGTCCTGACCGGTGGCGATGTACTCGTGCGTGTGGGCTTCGACGCCGGGCGTGACGCGCAGCAGGATCTGTGGCCGCACACCCATCTCGGTGTGCAGCGCGTCGAGGCGATCGAGCTCGTCGAAGCTGTCGACGATGATGCGCCCCACGTTGGCGTCGAGGGCCATGCGCAGCTCGGCGATCGACTTGTTGTTGCCGTGGAAGATGATGTCGGCACCTGGCACGCCGGCGTGAAGTGCGACGAAGAGCTCACCGGCCGTGGCGACGTCGAGGTGCATCCCTTCCTCGTGGGCGAGGCGCGCCATGGCGCCGCACAGGAATGCCTTGGTCGCGTACGACGCGTTGTCGGGGAACTGCGTGGCCGCGGCGCGACAACGTGAGCGCAGGTGCTGTTCGTCGTAGACGAACAGCGGCGTGCCGAACTCGCGGGCGAGGTCGAGCAGGTCGCAACCGCCGATCGACAGGCGACCTTCGGCGTCGACGGCCGCGGTGTCGGGCAGCAGGTGCCACGGGAGCGGACCGGCCATCAGCTGACCGCCTCTCGTTGTTCCATGGACTCGGGTGCGGAAACACCGACGAGATCGAGGCCGATGGCCAGGCCGATGCGCGCCGCTTCGACCAGCCACAGGCGCGCCTGCGTGAGCTCGGGAGGCACGTTGTCGCCCATGACGTAGCAATCATGGTGGAAGCCGTGCACGGCACTGGCCATCTCGCGCAGCCACGCGGTGATGCGATGCGGCGCGCGGTCGACGCACGCCGTGGCGACCGTGTCGGGCAGGTTGAACAGCACCCGCAGCACGTCGAGCTCGCGCTCGTGCTCGAGGCGGGTGAGCTCGGTCGAGGTGAGATCGCCGCGGACCACGCCACGGTCGCCGGCCACGCGTACGATGCCGCAAAGCTTGGCGTGTGCCATCTGCACGTAGAAGACCGGGTTGTCCATCGACTGC
>JBKJKR010000387.1:0-11115 GCA_046597135.1 Acidimicrobiales bacterium
TGGTGTTCTTCCACGGCGGCGGCTGGGTGCTGTGCGACCTCGACTCGCACGACGGCACGTGCCGGCGCATCGCGAACGACAGCGGCTGCGTGGTGGTGGCCACCGACTATCGCCGAGCCCCCGAGTTCCGCTTCCCGGTACCGGTCGAGGACTGCTACGCCGCGTTGCTGTGGGCCCATGCGAACGCCGCCGCCATCGGTGGCGACCCCGATCGTTTCGCCATCTTCGGCGACAGCGCGGGCGGCAACCTCGCGGCCGCGGTCGCCCAGATGACCCGCGACCGCGGTGGCCCCGAGCTGAAGCTGCAGATCCTCGCCTACCCCGTCATCGATGCGCGCTGCGACACCCCGAGCCATCAGCGCTTCGGCCGCGAGATCAACCTGTCGAGCGCCGAGGTCAAGTGGTGCTGGGACCAGTACCTGGCGTCGCCCGCCGACGCCGAGAACCCGTACGCGTCACCGAACCGCGCGTCCTCGCTCGCCGGCCTGGCCCCGGCGCTGATCATCTCCCCCGAGTACGACCCGCTGTGCGACGAAGGCGCCGCGTACGCCGCTGCGCTCACCGCAGCCGGCGTGCCCACCACCTACTCGCTCTACCCGGGCATGATCCACAGCCTGCTCGCGTTCTCGGCCGCGCTGCCGCCCGCCGAACAGGCCTTCGCCGAGATCGCCGCCGCCCTCGACCAAGCGTTCTGATCTCGCCCGTCCGGCCGCCGCAGTCCGTCAGGCGGGCGCGGCCGCTGCTGATGGCGGCTGCGGCGGAGGGGTCGGGGTGACGGTGCGCACGCCCAGGCCCTTCGAGTACCGAAAGGCCAGCAGCAGCGCGAGCACCGGCGGGATCGAGAAGAAGAGCCAGATGTGCTTCAGCGTGTCGACCGCGTCCTCGGGGGCGGTGTCGCCGTACATGCCGAAGAACATCGCCGTTCCGAGCATGCCGCCGATCTGGCGGAAGGTCTGCAGGATGGCGACGCCCACCCCGAAGTTCTCGGTGGACATGTCGGTCACCGCGGCGGCGTTGATCATGCTGATGGCGAACCCCCACGTGCCGATGCCGGCCAGCGCGACACCGGGGAAGAAGTGGGTCCAGTAGTGCGGCACCGCGCCGGGTAGCAGCCCATAGCTGAGCAGGCCCACCGACGTCATTGCCGTGCCGAGAAGAATGGCGCTGCGATGTCCGTACCGATTGGCGTAACGGCTGGCGATGGGCGCGGCGAGCCCTGCGAGCACCGGCAGCGGTGACACCGCTATGCCGGCGTGCAGCTTGGTGTAGTTCCACGCGTCTTCCAAGAACCGCGGCTGCATCACGAGGTTTGCGTTCATCGGTCCGGTCACGAGCATCGACACCAGGATCGACAGGCGATACGTACGACCCCGCAACAGGTTCATGTCGAGCACCGGGGCGGCGTGGCCCTTCGACCGGAGGGCGAAGAGCACGGTGAGCACGATGGCGAGCGCTGCGGCGCCGACGATCTTCTGGTCGGTCCATCCCCAGGTGCGGCCCTGCACGATGGTGAGCGCGAGAAACGCCAGGGCGCTCGACAGCAGCACGATGCCCACCGGGTCGGGCAGCAGTGCGTCGGCGCGCTTCTCGGTGTCGATCTTGAGGCGGAACGCGCGCCACAACGTGGGCACGCCGATGACGACGTTCACCCCGAACGCGACCCGCCAGCTCCAGTTCTGCACGATGACCGCGCCGAGCGTGGGGCCGATGCCCGACGCGATGCCACCGACGGTGATCCAGGCGGCGATGGCCGCCGTGCGGCGATCGTCGGGCCAGGCGACGAGGATGAGCCCGAGCGACGCCGGGGTGAAGATGGCGTGCCCCGAACCCTGCACCAGCCGCGCGGCGATCAACAGCCCCGGCGAGGGCGCCAACGCGCACAGACCGGACCCGAACACGAACAGCGCCGTGCCGATGATGAACATGCGCCGGCGACCCGTGCGGTCGGCGAGGCGTCCCGATGCCACGACGAAGCCGGCGAGGCCGATGGAGTAGGCGGTGAAGACCCACGCCAACGTCGTCTGCGGCGTGTCCGAGAACTCCCGACGGATGTCACTGAAGACCAGCGGGATCATGCCGCCGTCCATCGATGCCATCGCCACCGACGCCGTGACCACCGTGAACACTCGCCAGTGGTCAGGCAAACGCCGCATGTCGTGGAACCCCTTGCCCATTTCACCACACCGTCCGACGAAGCGCACACGCGCGTTTCGAACAGTTGATTCATACGCTAGTTCGACGTAAGTTGGTCACCAGGGGGTAACTCACCATGACCAGCACCGCTGCCAACGGCCCGACGCGCATCATCTCGGCCGACTGCCACATCTGCGAGCCGCCGCACGTGTTCGAGAACGTTCCGGCCGCATTCCGTGACCGCACGCCGAAGATGGTGCGTGGCCTCGACGGCGGCGACGGATGGAGCTTCGACGGCGCGCCGCCCAAGCGCACCTTCGGCATCGAGGCCACCGCGGGGCAGGCCGCCGGCAACCTCAAGCTCTCGGGCTTGCGCTTCGACGAGATCATGCCGGGCAACTACAACGGCACGGCACACCTGGCCGACATGGACATCGACGGCATCGACGTGTCGGTGGTGTATCCGTCCAGTGCGATCTTCACCTACGTCGAACCCGACCGCGATCTGGCGCTCGCCTGCATGCGGTCCTACAACGACTGGGTGCTGCAGGAGTTCGCGGGCGGCGCGCCCGACCGCATCGTCGGCCTGCCGATGTTGCCGGTCGACGACGGCATGGACGTCTGCGTCGCCGAGTTCGAACGGTGCCAGACGCTCGGTGCGAAGGCGATGTTCGTGCCGGGCTTCCCCGTGCAGCCGTACAACTCGCCGTACTTCGATCCGCTGTACGCCCGCGCGGCCGAGACGGGCATTCCCCTCACGTTCCACCGCACCTTCGGCGGCAAGCCACAAGACGTCGACTTCGACGAGGTCATCAACCAGCAGATCACCACGGCCGGCACCGTCTACCGCTTCTTCGCTGCGATCAAGCCGTTCACCTACATGGTCATGAGCGGCGTCTTCGCCCGGCACCCGGCGCTCAAGTTCGTCGGCGCCGAGGTCAACTTCGGCTGGCTGCCCTTCTGGGCCCAGACCATGGAGCAGAACTTCGACATCCGTTCGGCGTTCGTCGACGAGAACACGGTCGGCACCGATCTGCGCCCCACCGATCACCTGGGACGCAACCTGTTCGTCACCGTGCTCGACGACTACGTCGGCTTCGGCCTCATCGAGAAGTTCCCCTACCTGGCCGACACCGCGATGTACTCGAGCGACTACCCGCACTCGGTCACCTTGTGGCCGAACTCGCGCACGCACATCGCGAAGCTCAGCGAGGGCGTCGACCCGGTGGCGGTCGAGAAGATCGTGTCGGGCAACGCCGCCCGCGTCTACGGGGTATGAGCCGCACGCGCTCGGGCTGCAAAGCCGGGCGAGAAGGCGACCGGGAGCAGGAGCACCCTCGGTGAGTGCTCATCCCTTGCGTGACCGCGCCGCGATAGTCGGTGTCGGCTACACCGACTTCATGAAGAACTCGGGCGTGTCCACGCTCGCGCTCGCGTTGCGCGCCATCCATGCCGCGTGCGACGACGCCGGGATCTCCTTCAAGGACCTCGATGGGGTGGCCACGCACCGGGTCGGCGACTCGGTGCAGGGCGCCGTGGTGCTCAACGCGTTGGGCATGACCGACCCGAAGTTCTACGTCGACCAGTTCGGCGGCGGCAGCGCGTCGCACACGGTCGTCGGCCAGGCCGCCATGGCGGTCGCCACCGGCGTCGCCGACTACGTCGTGTGCTGGCGGGCCATCAACGCCCGCAGCGAGTACCGCATGGGCGGCACGGGTCGGCCGCCGCCCGACGTCGTCGAGTTCCAGTACCAGACGCCGTACGGGTACGCGACGCCGCCTCAACAGTTCGCCTCCATGGCCAGCGCGTACATGGCCAAGTACGGCGCGACACGCGAGGACCTCGGTCGCGTCGCCATCCGCCAACGCGACAACGCGTCGCGCAACGAGCGCGCCATGATGCGAACGCCGATCACCATGGACGACTACTTGTCGTCACGGTGGATCGTCGAGCCGCTGTGCCTGTTCGACTGCTGTCTCGAGACCGACGCGGCCATTGCGGTGGTGGTCACCAGCGCCGAGCGTGCACGCGACCTGAAGCACACGCCGGTGCTCGTGTCAGGCGCGGCGTGGGGCGGTGGCCACACCCTGTACTCCAACCATCGCGAAGACCTCACCACCAGCGCGGCCGCGGCCATGTCGAAGCGCCTGTATGCGATGGCCGGCACCGGCCCGACCGACATCGACGTGGGCTGCATCTACGACGCGTTCACCCCGCTCGTGCTGGTGCAGCTCGAGGACTACGGCTTCTGCGCCAAGGGCGAGGCCGGCGCGTTCGTGGCCGAGGGCACCTTCCCCTTCAACCCGCACGGCGGGCACCTGTCCGCGGGCTATGTGCACGGCATCAACCACATCGCCGAGGCGGTCGAGCAGCTGCGCGGCAACGCCGGCGCCCGGCAGGTCCCGGGCGCCGAGGTGGCACTGTCCACCGGGCAGAGCGGCTACGTCGCCGGCTCGTCGTCGGCCCTCATCCTGCGCAAAGGGGATCGGTCGTGAACGATGAGTGACTCGTCCGTCGAGCGGCTCGTCCCCTTTCCCGATCGCGACTCGGCGCCGTGGTGGGCTGCCGTGGCTCGCCACGAGCTCGTGCAGCAGCGCTGCGACGACTGCGGCACCTGGCGCTGGCCACCGCGCGCCATGTGCAGCGGCTGCGGATCGTTCGCGTGGGCCTGGCAGCCGGTGACCGGCCTCGGCACGGTGATCAGCTGCATCCGCACGCATCACGCGTTCCTGCCCGGCTTCGAAGCGCCGTACTTCACGGTGTTCGTCAGCATCGACGAGCAGGCCGACATCGTCATGCCCGGCACGTGGCACCACACCACCACGCCGCACGTCGGCATGCGCGTCCAGGTGTTCTACGACGACATCGACGTGCGCGAGGGTGACCCCGTGGCGTTGGTCGGCTGGCAGCCGACCAACGATTGACCGACACTTACCGACACGCACGTACGCACCGAACGCAAAGGAACGGGGACGTTATGGCTCAGGGGATTCGACGACCGCACGAAGCAATCGACTTCGCGGCGATCGAGCGCATGTACCCGCCGCCGCCCGAGTACTTCGAGACGGCGTACTTCGAGGATCGCGACACGATCGAGCGCAAGCAGTTGGCGCGCCTCATCGACCGGGCATGGCGCGCGTACGAGATCCCGTTCCATCGCAACCGTTGGGACGCCGCGGGCTTTCACCCCAATCACCTGAAGACGCTCGACGACTTGTGGAAGTGCCCGTCGTACACGGTCGACGACATCCGCATCTCCATCGACAACAACCCGCCCTATGGCGACTACCAAGGCGTCACACCGGCGCTCGCCGGTCGCGAGCCGATGCGCGTGTACATGTCGGGTGGCACCACCGGGAAGTCCCGGCCCACCTTCTACACGGCGTGGGACCGCATGGCGGGCGCGGTGTTCACCGCACGTGCCCTCTATCAACTCGGCATCCGCCCCGGTGACGTCGTGCTCAACTCGTGGGCGTACAGCACCCACAACGGCGCCATGTGCTTCGACGAGGCGCTCTACAACTGGCTCAACTGCGTCGTGCTCACCACCAGCACCGGCAACGTCACCAGCACCGAGAAGCAGGTCGAGCTGGCCATCCAGTACGGCGCCACGGCCATCCTCACCACAGGCGACTACCTGTTCCGCATCGCCGAGGTGGCGCGGTCCATGGGCTACGACCCCGAGAAGGATCTCAAGATCCGTGCGCTGCCCAACATCGGCGACGCCGAGCTGTTGTCGTCCACGTTCGGCGCGCCGTACTACAAGAGCTACGGCTTTCACGAGGTGCAGTGGGTCGCGAGCGAGTGCCCCATGCACGACGGCCTGCACATCTACGAGGACGGCTTCGTCGTGCAGGTGGTCGACGTCGAGACCGGCGAGCCACTGCCGGACGGATCGCTCGGTTCGTTGTGCGTCACCGAGCTCTACAAGACCGGCACGGCGCAGTTCCGCTACAACATCCTCGACCTGTCGTACCTGTACCCCAAGGGCCAGTGCGCATGCGGTTCGTGGCTGCGCAAGATCGGCCCGTTCGCCGGGCGCGGCGACAACATGGTCAAGCTCCGCGGCGTGAACCTGTGGCCCGAAGGCGTGGGCGAGGTCGCGTGCGCCGTGTCGGGCACCCTGCCCGACTACTTCGTCACGGCGTCGCGTGTGAACAACCGCGACGAGCTGTCGATCATCGTGGTGTCCGATCGTGACTCGTCGCAGTTCCCCGACATCCAGGCCGAGATCGAACGCGTGCTGAACGGTCGGTTCGGGCTGAAGATCGCGGCCAGCGTCGTGCGACCCGGCGAGATCGACCACCTCACCGAGTTCCACACCTCACCGAAGCTGAAGCGCTTCAAGGACGAACGGGGCGGCTGAGCATGAGCGACACGCCCGCGGGCACGCCGCGCATCATCGACTACATGTGCAGCTCGTTCCTCACCGATCGAGCCGACGTGTGGGACCACGCACTCGCTGCGCAGGGCATCCCGCTCAAGATCCGCCGCAACCCCGACGACAGCTTCTGCGACGCGGCCACCATGGTCGCCCGCATGGACGAGCTCGGCTACGAGTCGATCATCGTGTCCACCAGCGACCTGCACCACCACGGCACCGTCATGGAGTACGACCCGGTGG
Organism: Acidimicrobiales bacterium; assembly: GCA_046597135.1. Classification (GTDB taxonomy): domain Bacteria; phylum Actinomycetota; class Acidimicrobiia; order Acidimicrobiales; family WLNW01; genus WLNW01. The sequence continues at coordinate 6,758 of JBKJKR010000387.1, forward strand.
CCAACCGCTTCGACGAGATGCGGGCCTTGGCCGAGGCGCACCCGGGTCGCTTCTACGCGAACTGGGCGCTGAACCCGCAGCTCGGCATGGCCGGCGTGAAGCGGGCGCGCGAGGTGCTCGAGCAGAAATGGGTGGCTGCGCTGTGGATCCACACGCACAGCTTCGACCGTCGCTTCGATCACCCCGACTACTACCCGTACTACGCGCTCGCCTCCGAGTTCGGCGTACCCGTGGTGATGCAGGCCGGTGCCAGCGGCGGCCTCATGCCGAGCGAGTGCGGCATGCCCATCGGCATCGACCGCCCGGCGATCTACTTCCGCGACGTCAACTTCGTGCTGTCGCACACCGGCCACCCGTGGGAGGCCGAGGCCATCAACATGGCACTCAAGTTCCCCAACGTGTTCCTGGGCGCGTGTGCGTACCCACCGAAGCACTGGCCGCCCGCGCTGCAGACCTTCCTGCACGGCCCGGGGCGCACCAAGGTGATCTTCGGCACCAACTTCCCCACCGTCGGCCACCGCCACGTGCTGTCGCAACTCGCCGATCTCGACGTGCCGGCCGAGACGTACGCGAACTTCGTGCGCAACAACGCACTGCGCGTGTTCACCCGTCTCGAGCGATGAGCAACGGCCGCGTGAACTCGACCGTCGTACCCGAACCTGAGGTCAAGGCGATGCTCGCGGCGCGTGGCGTGCGCGTGCCGTCGGGTACCACCGATCTCTCCGCGATCACCGCGCTCGCTGCGCCACTCGTCGTGAAGGCCTTCGGACCGACCATCATCCACAAGAGCGACATCGGCGCAGTGCAACTCGGCGTGGCCCACGACGACGTCGCGGCGGTCGTCGCGGCCATGGGCGCCCGCGTCGACGCCGCCGGCTTCCTCGTCGAAGAGCAGTGCGCACCGGGCATCGAGCTCATCGTCGGCGTGGTCGACCGCGGCTACGGGCCAATGGTCGCGGTGGGCTTCGGCGGCACGCTCACCGAGGTGCTCGACGACGTCGCACTTCGCTGCGTGCCCGTCGATCACCGCGACGCGCTCGCCATGCTCGACGAGCTTCGCGGGGCGGCGATCCTGCACGGCACCCGGGGCAAGGCCGGCATCGATCGCGACGCCGTGGCGGCCGTCGTGGTCGCCGTGGCAGACCTCGCGCAATCACTCGGCGAGGCGTGCGCCGAGCTCGAGTGCAACCCCGTCATCGCGCACGCCGACGGGGCCGTCGCCGTCGACGCGCGACTCATCCTGCGCGACGTCGCCTAGCAAGCGTCGCCGCGGCCGGCGACCGACTTCGCCGCGCTGTTCAGCCCTCGTGGTGTGGCCATCGCCGGCGCGTCGGCCACCAAGTCCACCTTTGGCAACCGGTTCCTCACCGCGTATCGCGACTACGGCTGGACCGACGGGCTCTATGCGTTGCACCCCACCGCGACCGACATCGACGGCGTGCCCGCATACCCCACACCGGCCGACATACCTGGCCCGCTCGACTACGTCATCGCCGCAGTGCCGGCCACCGGCTGCGCCGAGCTCGTGCGCCGCACGGCCGGTGTCGCACCGTTCGTGCACATCATCAGCGGCGGCTTCAGCGAGGTGGGCGCGAACGGCAAGGACCTCGAGGCCGGTCTGGTCGACGCGGCTCGCACCACTGGCGTGCGCGTGCTCGGCCCCAACTGCATGGGCACCTTCTCGCCGCGTGGCCGTCAGGTCTTCCAGGAGGACGCGCCTCGGCGCCAGGGCAACGTGAGCGTCATCAGCCAGAGCGGCGGGCTCGCGGGCGACATCGTCAAGGTCGGCGACCTGCGAGGCATCGGCTTCTCGAAGCTCGTCACCATGGGCAATGCCGTCGACGTCACGCCGGGCGAGATCTGCGAGTGGCTCATCGATGACCCCGACACGCACCTCATCGGCCTGTACATCGAGGACCCGCGCGACGGCGCGTCGCTCGTGCGCGCGTTGCGACGTGCGCGCGGCCAGAAGCCGGCCGTCGCACTCATCGGTGGCTTGTCGGGTCAGGGTGGCGAGGCTGTTGCGTCGCACACCGGCTCGCTCGCGGGCGACGACCGCGTGTGGCAGGCCATCTCGGCCAGCACCGGTCTCACCGTGGTGCGCACGCTCGAGGACCTCCTCGGGTCGCTGGTGATGTTGCAGCGCTATGCGCACGAACCCTCGAACAGCGAACGCTCGGTGCTGGTGATGGGTGTGGGCGGTGGCGCGTCGGTGCTCACCACCGACGCGTGCGACCGCGCCGGGTTGCAGGTCACCAAGGTGCGCGCCGACATCCAGGAGCAGCTGCGCGGCATGGGCTACGGCGCGGGTACCAGCGTCGCGAACCCGCTCGAGATCCCCTTCGGCCCGGTGGCCCCACTCGACGCGTTCAGCCGCGTGCTCGAGCCCATCCTCGAGCAGCAGGCCTACGGCGACCTGCTCATCCACTTCAACGAGCAGTCGTACTTCTCGTTCGGGGCCGGTGGCGCGGCCAAGCTGCTGCCCAGCGTCGACATGGTCGCCGACCTCCAGTACCCCGGCACGCGGGTCACGCTGGTGCCTCGCAACGTCGACACCGCGCCGCCCGAGCTGGTGGCGGCCATCTTCGAACGGGCGAAGGAGCGCGGGCTCCCCTGCTACCGCACCGTCGACGAGGCCGCCGTGGCCATCGCCGCCGTGCAACGCTTCATTGCGTCTCGCTGAACGGCGTGGCTAGCCACGACCCTCTGTCTCGCTGACCCACGTCTCGGGGTGGGCCGGCAGGTCGGCCTCGGTGATCTCGTGCAGAAGCCGGCCGCCGCGCTGCCAGCGTTGGATGTTCTCGGCGAACACGTCGACCGCACGTTGGATGCGACCGTCGCCACCACCGGACGAGTGGGGTGACACGACCACGCGCGGGTGATCCCAGAAGGGGCTGTCGGCGGGCAGCGGTTCGGTGGCGAACACGTCGAGGATGGCCACCTCGGGCACGCCGCGATCGAGCGCCTCGAGGAGCGCAGCCTCGTCGACCATGTACCCGCGGGCCACGTTGACGAACGCCGAGCCGGGCTTCATGCGCTCGAGGAACTCGCGCCCGATCATGTTGCGCGTCTCGTCGCCACCGGCCGCCGCGAGCACCACCACGTCGGCGAGGGGCGCCTGGGCGAGCATCTCGGCCGGGATGCAGAGCTCGTCGACGGGCTCGTCGCCCTGGATGGTCCGCCGCACGCCGACCACGTGCGCGCCGAACGCACGAGCACGCGTCGCGACCTCGCCGCCGATGGAGCCGAGGCCGACCACGAGCCAGCGCGAGCGAGACACCTCGCGGAACGGCTGGTGCTTCCACACGTGCGCCTGCTGCTGCTCGACGAGGCGGTGCGGTTGCTGGAAGTGCGTGAGCACGGCACGCAGGACGTACTCGGCGATGGGCACCGCGGTGACGTGGGCGCGGGTGATGCGGCAGTTGCGGTTGACGAGCGTGCGATACAACGGCGCTTCCGTGCCGGCCGCCGCCGACTGCACCCATTCGAGCGACGTCCACGACTCGAGCAACGCGAAGCACGCCTTCACCGGGCCGTAGAACACATCGTTCGAGATGAACGCCACGTCTGGTTCGAGCCCTGCGGGGTCGACGACATCGTCACCCAGGCGGAGCGAGCCGTCGTCCTGGAGCCGGAGCCACGCGGCGGCCGGTGCGAGCGCCTGCAGCCGGGCGCCGTGATCGCGGTGGACGTTCTCACTGATCATCACGAGCATCGTCCCAACGTAGACCGACGCGCCGTGAGGGAGGCGAGCCGAACGAAATCACGCTCGATGCACCCGACAAGACGTCCGGGTAACGTCGCCAACGCATGCGCCTACGCTCGCTCGAATACAAGCAGATCGTCGCAGTCGCGTTCGTCTTCGGTGTCTTCATGGACATCCTCGACACCACGATCATCAACGTGGCGATCCCGCAGCTCAAGGAGCGCTTCGACGTCGGCGCCGGGCACATCGAGTGGGTGGTCACCGGCTACCTGTGCAGCCTGGCGGTGTGGATCCCGGCATCGGGCTGGATCGGCGATCGGTTCGGCACCAAGCGAACGTTCATCTTCGCCCTCGCCATGTTCACCGCGGCGTCCGCGCTCTGCGGTGCGGCCTGGAGCGCGAACTCGCTGATCGGATTTCGGGTGTTGCAGGGCGTGGGTGGCGGCATGCTCACGCCGGTCGGCACCGCGATGCTGTTCCGTGCGTATCCGCCGAACGAACGGGCCCGCGCGTCGGCCGTGCTCGCCGTGCCCACCGTGATCGCACCGGCGCTCGGCCCGGTGCTCGGCGGCATCCTCGTCACGCACACGTCGTGGCGATGGATCTTCTTCGTCAACGTGCCGATCGGCGTCGCGGGTTTGATCTTCAGCGC
>JBKJKR010000443.1:0-3182 GCA_046597135.1 Acidimicrobiales bacterium
TCCTTGTCGTACATCCTCGCGGGTGCCTCGGCTGTGACCGCGGTGCTCAGCGCGGTGTTCGGCATCTGGACCAGCCGGCGCATGCTGCGCCCCTTGGCCGAGGCGTCCGCCGCGGCCGAGGCCATCGCCAGCGGCAACCTCGCGACCCGCATGGTTGCCGCCGGCGATGGCTTCGGCCGCGGCGGAAGCCTCGGCCAGGGGGCGCAGCATGCGCCGGCTGGCCCAGATGCCGAAGACCGCGCTGAGCACCGCGGTCACGGCCGAAGCGCCCGCGAGGATGTACGACAACGAACGGAGCGTGTTCTCGATGTCGTTGAGCGGCACGGCCGCGTAGTACTGCGCACCGAAGTTGTCGGTGAGCTTCAACGGCGCGCCGAGTATGAGCGTCGGCTCACCGTCGAGCGTGGTGCGCATGCGTCCCGGACGACCTGACACCACGAGCTGGGTGAGCGACGCGGGGATGTTGTCCAAGGCGAAGCTGCCGGCGCTGCTGGAGCGGACGTTGTCGCCGACCTTGACGATCGACAACGAACCCTGGCCGCTGCGCAGGCTCTGCACCAAGGACTCGAGGCCGGTGCCCGAGATGTCGGTGGTGAGGCCCTGGTTGAGCGTGAGCTGGTTCGACGCCAGCAGCTCGATGGCGTTGTTCTCGCGCTGGCTGAGCAGGTTCTGGCGCGTGAGGTAGAGCGTGGCGCCGGCCAGGGTGATGGACAGCAGCAGGCCACCGAACGCGAACGCGAGCGTGATGCGGGCGCGCAGACCGAGACGTTGCAGGGGCCGAAACGAAACCATCGGCCAGCGGCGGTCCATGGGTGACGTCAGGACTGCAGCTTGTAGCCCAGTCCGCGCACGGTGACCACGTGGCGGGGGTTCGCGGGGTCGTGCTCGACCTTGGTGCGAAGCCGGCGGACGTGGACGTCGACGAGGCGACCATCGCCGAAGTAGCCGTAGCCCCACACCCGTTCGAGGAGGACCTCGCGCGACAGCACGCGCCCGGGGTTGGTGCCGAGCTCGACGAGCAGCCGGAACTCGGTCTTGGTGAGATGGAGCTCCTCGCCGCCGCGTCGAACGACGCCTTCGTCGGGCGCGATCTCGAGATCGCCGAAGACGAGGCGCGACATGCCCGGTTCGGAGGTGCGCACCCGGCGGAGCAGCGCCCGGATGCGTGCGCTCAGCTCCTTGGGGGCGAAGGGCTTCGTGAGGTAGTCGTCGGCGCCGGCTTCGAGCCCGGCCACGACGTCGTGGGTGTCGGCCCGGGCGGTGACCATGATGATGGGCACGTCGCTGATGCGGCGGATGGACCGGCACACCTCGAACCCGTCGATGCCCGGGAGCATGATGTCGATGAGCACGACATCGGCCGGCGCCCGCGTGAACGCGCCAAGCGCGTCCTCGCCACTGGGCGCCTCGGTGACCTGCCAGCCCTCGTCCTCGAGCGCGAGCTTGACCGCGGTGCGAATGCGCTCGTCGTCTTCGACGGTCAGTATTCGTGTGCCCACAGTTGCATCGCGCCTTCTGTGCATGCCGAACGGCAGGCACCTCGGGGTTCGGGTGATCCCATCGAAGATCCTCGCACGCGGAGACGCAGCGCGCGGTGATCCGCACCAGATATCACGTTGCGTGGACCCCGGCGTCGCGCAGGGCATCGAGCAGGTCGTCGTGCAGTGCCACGGGCGCGGCGACCACGTCACCGGTCCAGGACGGGTTGCCGTCGAAGTCGGTGAGGCGCGCGCCGGCCTCGATCGCGACGAGCCCGCCGGCTGCGACGTCCCACGGATTGAGGCCCCGCTCATAGTAGGCGTCGAGGCGCCCGCACCCCACCGAGCAGAGGTCGAGTGCCGCGCCGCCCATGCGCCGCACATCGCGGATGCGGGGGAGCAGCGCGGCGAGCACGATCCCCTGACGCGCCCGCCGTTCGGCGGCATACCCGAACCCGGTGCCCACGAGGGCCACGCCCAACCGGTGGAGGGACGACACGGTGATCGGTTCGTTGTCGCGCCAGGCGCCGAAACCACGGACTGCGGTGAAGACGTTCTCGAGCTCGGGGTCGGCCACCGCCGCGACGACCGGTTCACCGTCGACGGTCGCGGCGATCGACACCGAATAGCCGGGGTGCCCGTAGAGGTAGTTCGTGGTGCCGTCGATGGGGTCGATGCACCAGACCACGCCCGAGGTTCCGGCCATGGCTGCGCCTTCCTCGCCGAGCACACCGTCGTCGGGTCGCGCGTCGAGCAGACGCGACACGATCTGCTTCTCGGCCCACTCGTCCATGTCGGTGACCATGTCGGTGGCGGTCGACTTGGTGCGCGCCGCCGGCGCGCCCTGGCGACGCGCGGCGCGCAGGTGCTGACCCACGTCGGTCGCGATGTCGATGGCCACGCGCAGCAGCTCGCCGTACTCCGCGACGCGGTCCGTTCCAAGTCGTTCGGTCACCCGCTCAGGCTAAAGACGGTGGTCGACACGCGCACCGACCAGACCGTTCTCGACGCATCCACTCATACGATGCGGGTCGTGCGCGTCGACCTCCGCTCTGACACCGTGACCAGTCCGACCGCGGCGATGCGGCGGGCCATGGCCGACGCCGAGGTCGGCGATGACGGCTACGGCGAGGACCCCACGGTCCGGCGCCTCGAGGCGCGTTTCGCCGACCTGGTCGGTCACGAGACGGCGCTGTTCGTGCCATCCGGCACCATGGCGAACCAGATAGCGGTCTGCCTGCTCACCCGGCCGGGTACGGCGATCATCGCCGGCCGGCGATGTCACCTCGTGAACCACGAGCGCGGCGCGTCGGCGCGCAACGCGCTCGTGCAGTTCGCGCTGGTCGACGACCCGTGCGGTGTGCTCGATCTCGATGCGGCGCGCGAGATGATCGCCGCGGGCGCGCACCACCATGTCGATGTCACCGCGGTCACCATCGAGAACACGGCAATGGCATCGGGCGCCACGCCGCTCCCTCTCGAAGCCGTCGACGCCGCAGCGTCACTGGGCGTGCCGTTGCACCTCGACGGCGCCCGGTTGTTCAACGCTTCGGTGGCCACCGGGCACTCACTCGAGCGTCTCGCACGCGGCACCGCCACCGTCATGTGCTGCTTGTCGAAGGGGCTGGGTGCGCCGGTCGGTTCGGTCCTCGCGATGCCCGCCGAACGACGCGACGCCGCACTCGACGAACGCAAGCGGTTGGG
>JBKJKR010000173.1:0-3195 GCA_046597135.1 Acidimicrobiales bacterium
TGAAGCAATCCTCGAGGCGCGACGTGTCGACGAGTACCACGGCGCCGATCGCCCCGCGGACGAGGTCGTCCCACATGAAGCGGAATCGATCCTGTCCGGGCGTACCGAACAGGTAGAGGATGAGATCGTCGCCGAGGCTGATGCGACCGAAGTCCATCGCCACGGTCGTCGACGTCTTCGTCGTCGCGTCCCCCGTGTGGTCGATGTCCTCGGCCACCTGCGTCATCGCGGCCTCGGTCGTGAGGGGCGTGATCTCGGAGATGGAACCCACGAAGGTCGTCTTGCCGACAGCGAAACCGCCGGCGATGACGATCTTCACCGGGATCGGAACCCCATTGCCGGTGTCGGCTGCGGCCGGAGCCTCAGAGCGCCTGAAGGCCATCGAGCACCCTTTCCAGGAGTTTGATGTCAGGGCGGTCGCCCAGGCGGGCGACCGGGAGCTGGTTGGTCTCGAGCAGCTGTTCAGCGCTCATGTCGCCCACGAGCACGCGTGCAACACCGAGTGGGACGTGCATGTGCGCCGAGATCTCCGCGATGGAGAGCGGCTCGACGCACATCGTCACGATGCGCTTGCGTTCGAGGGTGAGTTGGGACGCCATCGACAGACCGCGCAGCGTCGACTTCACGATCGTCTCGATCGGAAGATCGTTCGCGGAGCGGGTGCGCCCGCCCGTGAGCGCGTACGGGCGCACACGGAGCGTGTGGTGCACCCGGTCGAAGTCGTCGGACATGGTCGGTCGTTTCCGTCGTTCCCGGTCGTCAGCGCGGGAGCGCGGACTGGAGCTCGGCGCGGAGCTCGGGGGTCAAGGTCGTTCCGGTCTTGTCGACGAGCATCGCCATCTCGTAGCCGACGAGGCCCACGTCGCAATCCGCCGCAGCGACGACGGCCAGGCTCGACCCGTCGCTGATGCCGGTGACGAAGATGAAAGCGTTCTCCATCTCGACGATCACCTCGTGGACCGCGCCACCACCGAAGCGACCGGCCGCGCCGTACGCGAGGCCGATGAGCCCGGAGGACACCGCGGCGAAACGATCGGCCGAGGCCCGATCGAGACCGTACGACATCGCCATCGGCAGACCGTCGGCGGAGACCACGACGCACTCCGTGACGCCAGGGACACGTTCGACGAAGTTGTTGATCAGCCAGTTGATGTTGTTGGCGCCGTTGCTCAGCTGCCGCACGTGAACCTCCACGTCGTTGTCATGTCTGATCGGACCCGGTCGGAGCCGACCCGGTCTGTTCGTCCTCGGTGCGGCCACGCTTGAGGCCGGAGCGGTAGCGGGACAGCATCTGGCGGACCTCCTCGGGCGATCGCTGGCTCGCGGTCACGGGCACGGTCGGTCGCGTCTCGGCCGGGGCCTCGCCGCGCGGCACCCGTCGGGTGAGTCCTTCGAAGGCGGCTGCCGGCGAATCGACGTCGTCGTGGGCGCTGCGACCGGCGGACGACACACCGGCGGCGTTCGCCGGGGTGGCAAGCGGGCTCGGCGCGCTCACCGGGCTGCGGGTGGGCAACGGTGGCAGCGTGACCGCCGGGGGTGCCGGCGGCACCGGCGGAACCTGTGGGGTCGCGGCCGAGGTCAGCACGCCCGGTTGGATCGCGGGTGCGGCAGGGATGGGCGGTTCGGGGGCAACCGGCGCGAGAGGTTCGGACATCGCCGCGATGGCCGGCTCCGGGGCGACGGGAGCGGGAGGTGGTGGCGGTGGGGGCATCGCCGCGACCGGCGGCTCGGGCACGGTCGGCGGTGGCGGTGGCACGACCGGTGCGGGGGTCGTGGCGGCCACCACCGGTTCGAAGAGGTCGGCGATGTCGTGGTGCGCCGCACGCTCGGCCCGTGCGGGCTGGTCGAAGAGCCCCAGGTCTGCGGCCTCGGGCGCCGCAGGGATGGTGAGCTCGGATGCGGTTGACGCAGTCCGGGTGGTCGGCGCTTGCGCTCCGGGGACCGGGTCGGGATTCGTCGCGGCGACGGGCAGCAGCACCGCGGCGGACACGCCGCCGGTCGGCGACGCGGCGAGGCGCACCGACATGCCGTGGCGTTGGGCGAGCCGGCCGATGACCGTGAAGCCGAGCGACCGCGAGATGGACAGGCCCACGCTCGGCGGGTTCGCGATGGTGCGGTTCGCGTCGGCGAGCTGCTCGGCGTTCATGCCGATGCCCTGGTCGGTGATCGATAGGAGGTACTCCCCGTCGCGCGATCGGTGGCCGACGACTTCGACCCGGGTGTCGGGCGGCGAGAACTGGGTGGCGTTCTCCATGACCTCGGCCAGCAGGTGGGCGAGATCGACGGCGACGCCGCCCACGACGATCGCCTCGTCGAGCGCGAGCAGTTGGATGCGGGCGAAGTGCTCGACCTCGCCCACTGCGACCCGGACGACGTCGGCGATGTCGACCGGACGACCCCGGCGACGCGCCGGCTCGGCACCGGCGAGCACCAGCAACGACTCCGCGTTTCGCCGCATGCGAGTGGCGAGGTGATCGAGCCGGAACAGGTTCTCGAGCTGATCCGGGTCCTGCTCGGCGGATTCGAGCTGGTCGATGAACTCGATCTGGCGATCGAGCAAGGTCTGGTTCCGGCGGGCGAGACTGACGAAGATGTCGCCGATGCCCTTGCGCAGCAGGATGGCCTGCTCCTCGGCGACCGTGCTCGCGACACCCTGGATGCTGTTGATGGCCCGTGCGAGCTGGCCGATCTCGTCGTTCGAGGTCACGGGGATCTCGGCGATCGGTGCCATGGGGCCTGCGCCGGTCGGGTTGCGCATCTGTTCGACCAAGGCGGGCAACCGCTCGCCCGAGAGCGTGTTCGCGGCGTGGGTCAGCCGGCTGAGCGGCGTGGCGATCGAACGGGCCACCAGCGAGGCGAGCAACAGGGACAGCAACAGCGCCGCGGTGACCCCGAGGCCGAAGTTGCGGGCGTCGGCGGTGTCGTTCCGTCGGTCGTAGACACCGATCGCCCCCACCGCCAGGAGCGCGAGGAACGGAACGGCGAGCACCGCAGCCAGCTTCGTGCGCACCTTGAGGTTCTTGAGCATGTGACCCAGCCCGGTCGATTCTCTCAGGGGCGCGGCGGCCCGAAGCGATCCCTCTTCCATCGGGATCCCCCGGCCGTTCTTGAGCTATCTCTGCCGAGCGACGCCCCGTATCGACGCCGCCCGCCGCGTGCAGAACAGGGGGTGCCCGAGGGGGAAGGCTCCTGCGT
>JBKJKR010000450.1:0-11320 GCA_046597135.1 Acidimicrobiales bacterium
AGCCATCAAGGTGCGTCAGCGGCTGGCCCTCGAGGACGACCCCGAGCTCACCTTCCTGGTCGGACTGCGCCCGGTGCATCGCAGCAACGTCGGCCGCAACGAACCGTGCCCATGCGGGTCGGGCAAGAAGTACAAGAACTGTTGCATCGACAAACCGGCAACGCTCGGTCCGTCGGGCCACGCACGTTGGCTCCAGCACAAGCTCACCGGCTGGGTCTTCGCCCGCGAGCACCGCGATCAGGTGATCGAGATCGTCGAGGAAGCGCTCGAGACCACCGCCGACGAACGCAAGCAAACCATCGCCGAAGCGCTCTACGCGAGCGGGCTCGTGGCGAGTTGGGCGATCTTCGACGGCGGCGTGGGCGCCCACTACCTCGAGACGCGCAGCACGATCCTGCCGGAGATCGAAATTGAGATGCTCACCGATTGGGTGACGCGCCCGCTGCAGCTGCTCGAGGTCGTGCAACATCCCGTCGCCAGCGCACTCCACGTGCGCGACGTCCGTACCGGCGACACGCTCGTCGTGCACGACCACGCCACCGTCGACGACCGGGCCGTCGGCCAACTCCTGCTGTGTCACATCGGCCTCGTCGGCGGGCAGTTCGAGATCGTGGGCACCGCCCTCCTCGTCGAGGAGACCCGCCGCGACGCCGCACTCGACATGGTCGACGACGACCCCGACGCGTTCGACATCGCGGCCTGGTTCGCGACGCTCAATCGTCCGTGAGCGCAGCGAACAGCTCGGCGAGCACGTCGCTGACCGAGCGGTCTTCCACGCGGCGAGCCAGTGGTTCCATCGCCTTCAGCACGGCGCCCGGATCCTCGGGCGGGCCCGACATGGGCGTGGCGGTCGAGCCGACCGGCAACGGCACACCCGGCACCAGGGGCCACCACGGCGCGATGGCTGCGGCCGCCGCGCCGACGTTGTGCTCGGCCGTCCGCCGCTGCGCGCCCCGCCGGGCGCGAAGCAGGTCGAGCACGTCGTCGCGCGAGCGACCGTGCCACGCGAGCAGCAGCCACGGATCGCGATCGAGCTGATCCGCGAAGAGGTACAGCACCGCGGCGATGTGCTTGCACGGGTTCTCGTGGTCCGGGCAGCTGCAGTTCGCATCGAGCGCGTTCCAGGTGAGCGGGAACAGGTCGACGCCCGCGTCCTCGAACACATCCTCGAGCTCGGCCGGCACCTCGTCGGCGAGCAGGCGCGCGACGAAGCCGACCGTTGCGCCCATGACCGATTCGATGATGCCCCACTGTTCACCGGTCGCCGGGCGGCGCAAGGTGACCTTCACCGCGTACGGCGCAGGACGCGAACCCTGCACCTGGGCCACGATCACCGTGGACCGAACCGCGAGCGACAGCACCTGACCCTTGCGCGCGTAGGTGCGACCGCGCTGCATGCGCCCGCCGAGGCCGTAGCCCTCGAGCACGTCGACGAACCGACCTGACCACCACGAGCCGGCCATGGCGCCACGCTGCCTGCTCGTTGCGATGCCGTCGGCGGCGAGCGGTCGGCCGTAGTCCGCGAACCCGCCGCGCCATGGTTCGCGCGGTTCGCGCGAGGGTCGCGTCGCCATCACTCGCCCTCCGACGCGTCGGGACGCAGCGCGACGATGTCGCGAAGCTCGTCGGTGTCGAGCTCGGTCAACCACTCCTCGCCCGTGCCCACCACGCGATCGGCCAACGCCCGCTTGCCGGCGATCATGGCGTCGATGCGCTCCTCTACGGTGCCCGCGCTGACGAGCTTGTGGACCTGCACGTTGCGTTGCTGACCGATGCGGAACGCACGGTCGGTGGCTTGGTCCTCGACTGCCGGGTTCCACCAGCGATCGAGATGGATCACATGCGACGCAGCCGTGAGGTTCAGGCCGGTGCCGCCTGCCTTGAGCGAGATCAAGAAGATCGATGATCGACCGGTTTCCGCGAAGCGGCTCACCATGGTGTCGCGTGCCGCGCGCGCGACTCCGCCGTGCAACCAGTGCACGTCGGCCGCGTAGCGTGCCGCGAGGTACGGCTGCAACAGGGTGCCCCACTGGGCGAACTGGGTGAAGCACAGCACCTTGTCCCCCGCGGCCACGATCTCCTCGAGCAGCTCCTCGGCGCGGGTGAGCTTGCCCGATCGGCCCACCAGGCCCGAGCCGTCAGCGGCGAACAACGCCGGGTGGTTGCACACCTGCTTGAGGCGCAGCAGCCCGGCGAGCACCAACCCTCGCCGGCTCATGCCATCGGCGTCGGCGGCGCGTTCGAGCAGGTCGTCGACGACGGCCTGGTACAGCGTGGCCTGCTCCTTGGTGAGCGGACAGGTTTCGGTCGTCTCGATCTTGTCAGGCAGGTCGGTGATGATCGACCGGTCGGTCTTGAGTCGCCGCAGGACGAACGGCGCCGTGACCCGCCGCAGCCGCTCGGTCGCAGCGGTGTCTTGATCGCGCTCGATCGGTTCGCTGAACGTCTTGCGGAACGCCCGTGCGCTGCCCAGCAGGCCGGGGTTCACGATGTTCATGATCGACCACAGCTCGCTCAACCGGTTCTCGACGGGCGTGCCCGTGAGCGCGATGCGACGCCTCGCACCCACCCCGGCCACGGCCCGGGTCTGCGCCGCGCCCGGGTTCTTCACCTGTTGCGCCTCGTCGAGCACCAGGCGCGCCCACGCGACACCGCCAATCGCGGATTGGTCGCGCGCGATCAGCGAGTACGTGGTCAGCACCACGTCGTGGTCGGCCACCTGATCTGCGAACCTTCCACCACTCGCGCGACCGGGGCCGTGGTGCACCACGGTCCGCAAGTGCGGAGCGAAGCGCGCAAGCTCACGCTCCCAGTTGCCGAGCACCGACACCGGGCAGACGACGAGCGTGGGCGCGTCGAGCGGTTCGGCCACGAGGGATGCGATGAGCTGCGCGGTCTTGCCGAGGCCCATGTCGTCGGCGAGCACGGCGCCGAGACCGAGGGAGCCGAGGAACATCAGCCAGCCGGCGCCTCGCTCCTGATACGGCCGCAACGTCCCGACGAACCCGGCGGGCGTTTCGAGAGCCTCGACGCTCCGGTGGATCGCGGCGTCGAGCAGGGTCGCGAGCCGACCGGTGGCGTCGATTCCGGTGATCTCGACCTCTGCGTCGCGCAGCTCGCGTGGCAGCTCGATGCCATCGAGCCCGAGGCCGGTGCGCAACAACGACGCCATCGATGTCTCGCCGCGCCGGCCGACGTGGGCGAGGATCGCGTCGAGTTGCTTCGCGTCGATCTCGACCCATTCGCCGCGCAGGCGCACGAGCGAACGCTTCGCGGCCGACGCCCGCTCGAGCTCGGCCAACTCATCCGCCTCGAGCGGGCGGTCACCCAACGCGGCTTGCCAGTGGAACGACACCACCGCATCGAGACCGAGACCTCCACTGGTGGCGGCCGATGCACTCTCGCCTTTGCGCTTGCGCGTCGAGGCCTTGGCCCGCAGGCCGACCCGTCCGAGGTTGCCCCACCATGCCGGCATCAGCACACCGACGCCGGCGTCGCGCAGTGCGCCGACGTGCTCGCGCGCCAGCGTCAACATCGCCGCACCGTCGAGGCCCACCACGCTGGGCTCGGCCTCGTCGAGCAACGGCGACAGCTCGGGCGCGAGGCGGACCACGCGACCGAGTCCGGTGAGCAGCTCGTCGAACGCTTCGGCCCCGAACGGTGAGTCGCCGCGCCACACGTCGATCGCCGGGACCAACATGGTCGGCTCGGCCGCGTCCTGCGCCAACAGCTCGACGGACCACTCGTCGTCGACCTCGTCGGGTTCGTGGACGCGCACGCAGGCCCGCACCCGAGACGTGTCGACGGCACCCGAGCGGATCCAGCTCGCCACCTCGGCGGCGAGCGCCCGCGCCTCGTCGATCACCTTCGGATCAGCGCTCAGCGTGAGCTCGGGCTGCTGCGACGTGAGCGCGGCGAGCCACGCGGTGACCACGTCACGGCGACCGCGCCGCGGGGCGACCATTCGCACGCCGTGCCGGTCGATGAGGTCGCGCATCAGCCGATCGACGGCCGATGCGAGATGCGCAGCCGCCCGAGCGTGGGTCTCGGGTGCGGTCGACGAGACCAGGGCGGCCACCTCGCACCGATCCGCAGCGGTGGGCAGGGGCCACCACCATGAGCGCGCCAGCCCAGCATCGTCCACCACCAGCGCCGGGACCACCCGTCGTTGTTCCACGAAGCGGGTCGCCAGCGCCTCGGCACGCCCGCGGGTCTCCTCGTCGGCGGCAACTTCTGCGGTGACGTCGTCGACGTCGGTCGATGGCCCGGACACCCGGCGAAGCTAGACGAGCGTCGAGCCCCACAACAGCACGAGCGCGTGCGGGACGCGAGACTGCGGGCGATGACGACCGACCCCGAACCCTCCGTGCGCCAGGTCCGTTCCTTCTGCCGGTTCTGCTCGGCGCTCTGCGGCATCGTCGTCACCGTCGACGGCGACCAGGTGGTCGAAGTCCGCGGCGACGCCGAGCATCCGCTGTCGCGGGGCTACACGTGCCCCAAAGGCCGGGCGCTGGGCGCGTGGCACCACCACCCGCAACGACTCGATGTGCCGCTCGTCGGCCGCGGTGACGAGCGACGCGAGACCGACTGGGACACCGCCCTCGGCGACCTGGCCACCCGCCTGCAAGCCATGGCGGCCGAGCACGGACCCGACTCGGTCGGCATGTACATGGCCACTGCCACGTCGTTCGACGCCGCCGGCGGACGCATGGCGTTCCGCCTCTTCCAGGCGCTCGGCACCAGGTCCCGGTACTCCGCCGTCACCATCGATACGCCGTGTCGGCCCATGGTGTGCGATCAGCTGTCCGGCAACGCGGGGCTCATGCCGTGCATCGACGAGGACAACGCCGGTCTCACCATCTTCATCGGCACGAACCCGGTGGTGAGCCACGGCCACACCACGTCGCTGCCCGACCCGGTCAACCGGTTGCGTGCACTCGCCACGAGTCCGCGCGAGCTGTGGGTGATCGACCCGCGGCGCACGGAGAGCGCCCGCCTGGCCACGCGCCACCTCGCGCCGCGCCCCGGCACCGATCACGCCATCTTCGCGTTCGCGATCCGCTCGTTGCTCCGTGACGGCGGGGCCGACCTGGCCTACCTCGAGGAGCACGCCACCGACGCCGATGTCGAGGCGTTGCACGACGCGGTCGAACCGTACGACCTGGCGCGCACCACGCTCGAGACCGGCCTCGCGCCGGACGAGCTCACCGATCTCGTCGCGGCCATCCGGCGCCACGGCCGGGTCGGCGCGCTCACCGGCACCGGCACCACCATGTCGGCCGTGGCGAACTCCACCGAGTGGTTGGTGTGGGCGCTGCAGATCATCACCGGCAGCTACGAACAGCCGGGCGGCTTGTGGTTCCATCCGGGTTTTCTCCGCTGCTTCGATCGCCGCACGCTCCGCCCGAGCGGTCCCGATCTCGTGCGCTGGCCCGGCCCGCCCAGCCGGCCCGACCTGCCCGGCTTTTACGGCGAGTACCCGTGTGCGGCCCTGGTCGACGAGATCGAGGCCGGCAACCTGCGGGCGCTGCTCGTCATCGGGGGCAACCCGGCAAGCTCGCTGCCCGACACCCCCCGGGTCGCCGCGGCGCTGGCCAAGCTCGACGTGCTCGTCGTGGCCGACGTGGTGCACAGCGACACCGCGCAGTTCGCGACGCACGTGCTGCCGTGTGCCGGCCAACTCGAGCGGGCCGACGTCCCCGACTACGTCGATCAGTACTACCCAGTGGTCGCCAGTCAGCACACTGCCGCGGTCGTGCCCCCGGGGGCCGAACGCAAGCCGCTCTGGTGGATCGCGGCGCGCCTCGGTGAACACCTCGGCCATCGCCTGCTCCCGAACGACCTCGAGCTCGACGACACGACCGACGATGCGCTCCTCGATGCGTACTCGGGCCGCGGACGTCTCCCGCTCGATGCGTTGCGCGAGGCACCGACCGCGGTCGTCGCCGAGGGTCCGGTGCGCGGCTGGGTGCACGAGCGAGTGCTGCCCGAAGGCCGCTGGCGCCTCGCGCCGCGAGCCCTCGTCGACGACCTGGCGCGCGTCAGCGCACTCCCGATCGCGTCGGTCGAGGCCCACAACGGTGCCGGCGACGAGCTGACGTTGGTCCCTCGCCGCCTGCTGCGCACGTTGAACTCGCAGCTGCGCGACACCCAGGTCCGGGGCGGACGTGTCGAAGTGGCCACGGTGTTGCTGCACCCGACCGACGCGCTCGCACGGATGATCAGCGACGGCGATCTGGTCCGCGTCCATTCGGCAACGGGCGAGGTCTTCGCTGCAGCATCGGTCGACCCGGCGATCCGCGAGGGAGTCGTCTCGTTGCCGCACGGCTTTGCCGAGCCGGCGGTCGGGCGCCTCACGAGCGGTGCGGTCGACACCGACCCGATGACCGGCATGGTCCGCTTGTCGGGCTTGCGGGTGCGGGTGACGCCGGCTCCGGGAGCCGCATCCGCTCCGACCGCCCCACCCTCGTGATGCCCGGTGGCGACCCGAAGCTCGACCGAGCGGAGGGCGAGGTGATGGCCGGAGTTGGTGGATGCGGCATCCGCAACCTGCGGTCGTGTCGTCACCTCAGGTTGCACCGATGGACCGCAAACGCACCGCGGTTGCCGAGAGGGTCGATCGGTCGGGCGACACGAACCCGCCGCACGCGACGAGTGCGTCGCGCCGCAGCATCACCACGCCGCCCCACGATGCGAGCGCGCCGACCCCGACGAGTCGCGGTTGCGCGCAGTCCTTCCACACGTCAGCGTCGCCCATGCCCGTGTGGTCCACCCTGCGCTTCGCGTTGGCCGTCGTCGCCGGTTCTCGTCGGGTCACCGAAGTAACGTGCCGTCCGGGGCGAACGGGGACGATCATGGCCGACAAGGTGGGGCGTTTCGACGACAAGGTGGTTCTCGTCACCGGCGGCGCGCGGGGCATCGGCGAGGCGACGGTGCATCGGTTCGCGGCAGAGGGGGCATCGGTGGTGCTGGTCGACATCAACGTCGACGGGGCCACTGCGGTCGCGTCGGCCGCGAGCGAGGCCGGTCGTCGGGTCGACGTGTGCATTGCCGACATCGGCACCGAGGCGGGTTGGGACACCGTCGCCGCGTTCGCGCGGACGACGCACGGCCGCGTCGACGTGGTGGTCAACAACGCGACCGGGCCCGCGGTCGGGCCGGTGCTCACCATCAGCGAACCCGGTTGGCAGCAGACCTTCGACACGAACGTCACCGCCGTTTGGCGCTCGGCCAAGGCCATGGTGCCGCTCATGGCGAGTGGTGGCGCGATGGTGAACCTGTCGTCGAACGCAGCGATCCGCGCCACGCCCGGCCTGAGTGCGTACGGCGCGGCGAAGGCTGCGGTGATCTCGCTCACCAGGTCGCTCGCGATCGAGCTCGCGCCCTTGGGCATACGCGCCAACTCCATCACGCCGGGGGTCATCCTCTCCCCCATGATCCAAAAAACCGTTGGTCAGGTGGGCCGCGAACGGTTCGAGCGGGGCCTCGGCACGCGGTGCGGCGCAACCGACGAGCTCGCATCGGTAGTGGTGTTCCTGGCATCCGATGACGCCAGCTACGTCAACGGCGAGAACATCATGGTCGACGGCGGTTGGTTCGCCGGGGCGTCGGCCAGCAGCTTGTCGTTCGGGGGTTCCTGACCATGGGCGCGCCACGTGACGGCCGGACATCGCTCGCGGTCACGCTCGAATGGTTCGGGTGTGCCACGTATCGACTCACCATCGGTGAAACCGTCGTGTTCCTCGACGCGTACATCGATCGTGTCGATGGCGCCGACGGTCCCGGCGCGCGGGCCGACGACATCGACCGCGCCGACTTCATACTCGTCGGCCACTCCCACTTCGACCACCTGTGGGGCGCCGAGCGCATCGCGCCGCGCACGGGTGCCACCATCATCGGCTCCTACGAGACGGTGCGCGTCATGGCGGCGCACGGCGTTGCCGAGTCACAGCTCCAAGCGGTGTCAGGGGGCGAGCGGGTGCGCCTCGGCGACGGCATCACCGTCACGGTGTACCCGAGCCTGCACTCGTGCGTATGGACCGGACCGTTCCAACAACCCGATGTGGTGTGCATCGGTGACCTCGGGCTCACCCTCGATCAACAGAAGGCTCGCCTGGGCGACATCGCCGCGTACGTTGCGCAGCTCGACGAAGGGGGCCGGGCGCATCTCGCCGCGGCGCGCCAAGGTGAGCGCGGGGACGGCGGCGCACTCGTGTTCCTCATCGAGACACCGGCCGGGTCGATCCTCTACCAGGACACCTCGGGCCATTGGTCGGGTCTGCTGCGCGGCCTGCGGCCCGACGTGGCGATACTCGCCGCCGCGGGCCGCGGCAACATCGACGGCGAGCCGATACAGGGCAGCCTCGCCGAGTTCCTCGTGCGCGAGGTCACGTTTCTCGAGCCCCACACGGTGGTGCTCGGCCACCATGACAACTGGCTTCCTGGGTTCTCGATCACCACTGACCTGGCCCCCGTTCGCGCCGCGTTCGCCGAAGCGACGCCCGGGGCTCGGCTCCTCGAACTGTCCTACGGAGAACCGATCACCCTGCTCGCGATCGACTGATCAGGCGGTCGGGTCGACCGGTACCGGCGGCGGCATCTCGTGGCCGGGCGTCGGATCGCCGGGCGCGGGCATCGGTTCATCGGGCAGCGGCATCGGCGACGGCGGCTGGTCAGGGGTCAGCGGTTGGGGAATGCTCATCTCGGCGCCTCTCTGGGGGGTGCCGGGTCGTTACCCGGAGGCCGGCGGGCCGAAACGCCGAGCGAGGGCCGTCAGCGGCGGCTGTCGATCGCGATGCGTGCGTCGACGTCTCGGATCTCGCGCACGCCTCATCTGCCGATCTCGTACGGACTTGAACCGTTCGCCCGCGACGTCGGCGCGGCACGTTTCGGCGCGAACGGCCCGGGGTATCACCGCCGAAATTGCGCCCCAGCGTGGGCGCAGCGGCAAGGGGGACGAATCGTGGAACGAGTTCGCAGTCACCTGTCGATCCGGACCGACTGGGGCCGCCGGCCCGTCGGCATCAACTGGAGTCCGGCGCCGCTGTCCGACGAGATCGAGGAGATCGTCGAGTACATGCGGTTCATCGGCGAACGGCGGGCCGACACCCGCCCCTGACACGCAAAAGGGTCCACCTGCTGACCGTCCTTGCGACCGGCAGCAGGTGGACCCGGTGTCAGAGCTTCAGTACCACTTGCCTTTGGCGAAACCGCCGAAGGCGATCAAGCCCACCACGGCCACCACGATGCCGATGAACGTGCTCCACGTGATCGCGAGCACGATGCCGATGATCACGAGCAGTCCACCGAGCCCGATGCCCGCGATTCCTCTGTCTGCTGTTCCTGCCATGCCGGTTTCCTTTGTCTGCGGACTGCGTTGGTTGATTGGTGCCGAACAGCTTCTGAAAACGTTCGGGTCGTGCGACTACTTCGAGCGATGCGAGCGGAACGCCACGAGCCAGCCGAAGAGCATGCCGCCCACGGCCGCGATGGCCAGCAGGACCCACAGCTGGGCGCTGCCCTCGTCAAAGATGTAGCTGACCGCGATGTCCTGGCGGTTGTCGACGCCGAGCGCCACGAGTACGGCGAGGATCACGCCGGCGAACATGCCGCGCAGCAACTGACCGAGGTCGTGCGCGCGGTGCCGGACGGCCGGCCGACGGTCGGTGATGATCGGGTCACGATCGTCAGGCATGAGGTACCGCTCGTCGACCGCGCTCGGCACGGCACCCGTGTTGGGATGAACGACCTCGACGACGTCACTCATCGCTCACGCTCGATCGTTGCGGGTGTCGCGTGCGTCGTCGATCTTGTCGTCGACCCAGTCCTTCGCACGCTCGGCCTTGTCCTTGAGCGACCCGGCGGCGCGATCGGCCTTGCCCTCGCGCTTCAGATCCTTATCGTCCTTCAGGGCGCCGGCCGCTTCCTTGATCCGGCCCTTTGCCTCGTCCATCTCTCCAGCCATGACGGTCTCCTTGCCTTCGGTTGCAGCACCAGTACCCCCGTACGGCCGCGCCAAACACTCAGGTGCACAGGTCATGTGTTGACGACCCACGTCGCGGCCATCGTGCAGACCCGGGCTGCAACGAACAAGGCCGCACGGTAAAGGGAGGTCGTGCGTACGATGCTCCGACCGGAGCGGAAGCATGTGAGAAGATCGAGAAGCGAACAGGACGCACCACGGGCTTCGACCTCCCGGCGCGGCCCGTCACGGGTAGGTCCGATCGCCACGTTGCTCGTCGCGACGGTCATCGTCGCCACCTTGCTGGCCACCTTCGCCTATCGCCAACGCGAGAACGGCGACGCTGACGACCGGCGCAAGTCCGATGCGAGCAGCGCGCTCGGTGCGCTCGGTGGCGGGTACACCCAGACCGAGGCGGTGCTCGGCACGGCCAACGCGCTCGTCGAGACCGATGGCACGCTCGACGAGGGCCGCCTCCAGACCTTCTCGCAGGTGTTGTTCGCTCCAGGGCTCGCCAGCGCCATCGCATTCGAACCTGTCCTGCTCCACGCCGACCGAGCGGCGTTCGAGGCGTCCACCGGCGTCACGGTCGTCGACCGGGCGAGCGACGGGAGCTTCGTCCGAGCCCCGACGCGCGACGTGTACTTCCCGGTGCTCTCGGTCGAGACCCGCGACCCCGATGCGGTCAAGGTGCTCGGGTTCGACCTCGCGCAGGACCCCGAGCGTGGGGACACGGTCCGGCTTGCCCGCGAGACCGGGCGGGCCAAGCTGACGCCGATCGTTGCGCTTGCGCCGTCGAACCGCCCTGGGTTCCTCATCGTGCAGCCCCTCACACGTCCCGACGGTGGGGTCGCCGGGTTCATCACCGTCACCTACGTGGGTGAATCGGTGGGCAAGTCGATCGCGGCGGGCCTCGATCGTTCCACCCGGATCCGCATCACCGACGCGGACAAGGAGCTCTTCCGCTCCGGCGACGACCTGAGCCCCGACTTCTCCGAGAACCTCCCACTCGGTGGGCGCACCTGGCGGTTCGAGTTCGTCGTACCAGCCGAACCGTCGCGTGCGGTCTCGTTCACGATCCTCGCCGGCGGACTCACGCTGGCCGCGCTCATGGCCTTGGCGTCGGTGCTCATGGTTCGCCACGAACGCGGCTTGATCGTGGCCCGCCAGCAGACCGCACGCGAGCGAGACCTTGCCGCAGCGCTCGCCCTCGCGGTGACCCGCGCTCAGGTCCTCAGCACCACTGCGCTGATGGTGCCGAACGTCGCGATGGCCCAGGGCGTCAGTGTCGGATTGCTCGACCGCGGCGGCCAGCTGCGCGTGCAGCACAGCCCCAGCGAGTGCACGCTGGGGCTGTGC
>JBKJKR010000456.1:0-5988 GCA_046597135.1 Acidimicrobiales bacterium
GATGTTGCGGAGCAACGATGAACCAACATTCGGCGGCTAACTTCGCGCAAGAATGCTCGTTGTTTCGCAATTTGAGTGGTTATGGGTATGTTCCGGTCCTGAAATGGGTCGTTGGCCGGTGGCGTGATGCACCCGGACGCGCCAAGCTGACGCGCTCCGCCGCCGGTGGCACCGTCGGTGTCCCGATCTCCGAAAGGCCCGTCGCGTGACCTCGACCCCCCTAGTCGGCATCGTCGGCGGCACCGGCCCGGCCGGAACCGGCCTCGCACTTCGTTTCGCCGCCGCCGGTGTGAAGGTGCTGCTGGGCTCGCGCGATGCGGCGCGGGCGGCCACCACGGCCGACGACTGCAACCTCACGCACCCGCTGATCACCCCCATCACGGGCGTGTCGAACGTCGACGCGTGCGCTGCCGACATCGTGGTGCTCGCCACGTCGGCCGACGCCATCGTCGAGACTGCGGCGGCGCTGCGAGAACAGCTGGCCGGGCGCATCACGGTGTGCATGGCCAACCTGCTCAAGCGGACCAAGCGCAGCTTCGAAGCCGTGCTGCCGGCCGAGGGTTCCGTCGCGCGGGCGGTGCAGGAGGCGGCGCCCGAGGCGAACGTCGTCGCGGCGTATCAGAACCTGCCCGCCGCAGCGCTGGCCGACCTCGAGCGCGAACTGCGGGCCGACGTCCTGATCTGTGGCGACGACGCCGAAGCGGTGGCGACCGTGCTGGCGCTCACGAGCACCATCGCCGGGCTCGACCCCATCGATGCCGGGGCGCTGGCGAACGCCGCCGGGGTCGAAGCGCTCACCGCGATCCTGCTCAACGCGAACCGAACGCTGCACGGTGAGTTCAGCGTTCGGCTCGTCGATCTGCACGGACGTGCGCCCAGCCGGTAGAAACGGGTCATGAACGGCCCCTTGCACGGCATTCGCATCATCGAGCTCGCCGGGCTCGGCGCGCTCCCCTACGGCTCGTTGCGGCTCGCCGACATGGGCGCCGACATCATCCGCGTCGAACGCGTGGCCGACGTACCCGATGACCCCGCGCCGCGGCCCCGATCATCGTGGGACCGCGGCCGCCGCTCGATCGCGGTCGACCTGAAGCACCCCGACGGCATCGCCACCGTGCTGCGCCTGGCCGACCAGGCCGACGCCTTCCTCGAGTCGTTCCGCCCGGGCGTCGTCGAACGTCTCGGCCTCGGCCCCGACGTCCTCCTCGCCCGCAACCCGAAGCTGGTCTACGGGCGCCTCACCGGCTGGGGCCAGCACGGGCCGCTGGCCCCGACCGCCGGGCACTCCCTCAACTACGAATCGATCACGGGGGTCATCCGGGCCATCGGGCCCGCCGGCGGCCCACCGGTGCCCCTGCTGCAGATCATCGGCGACTTCGCGGGGGGCGGACTGTCGCTCGCCTACGGCGTCGTGTGCGCGCTGTTCGAGGCGCAGCGCACCGGGCTCGGCCAGGTGGTCGACGCCGCCATGGTCGACGGCACGACCGCGCTGCTCGCCCCGTTCTTCGGCATGGCCGCATCGGGCATGCACACCGAGGAGATGGGCACCAACCTGTTCGACGGCGGCGCCCCGTTCTACGCCGTGTACGAGACCGTCGACGGCAAGTACGTCAGCGTCGCCCCGATCGAGCCGCACTTCTATGCGCTGCTGCTCGACAAGATCGGCCTCGACCCCACCGGCCTGCCCGCGCAGTACGACCGCGCTCGCTGGCCCGAGCTGCGCGAGACCTTCGCCGCGGTGTTCCGCACCAAGACCCGCGACGAGTGGTGCGCCATCCTCGAAGGCACCGATGCGTGCTTCGCCCCCGTACTCACCTTCGCCGAGGCCCGCGAGTACCCGCACAACGTCGAGCGCGACTCGTCCGTCGACGGTCGGCCCGAGGTGGCCGTCGCGCCGCGCTTGTCCCGCACGCCGGGCGACCCGCGACGCGACTCGCCCGCCTACCCCGGAGCCGACACGTCGAGCGTGCTCACCGAGCTCGGATTCGACGCCCAGACCGTCGATCAGCTCCGCGCGAGCGGCGCCATACGGTGAGCACCGCCACGGTCGGCGGCTCCGTGCTCCGGAGGCGCAGCATCAGTCTGTCCACGGTGGTCGTGACACTGGCGGTGAGCGTCCTGTTCGCGCCGCTGCTGTTCGCCGCGGCGGCCGTGGTCGACGTGATCTCGCGACGCCGCGGTTGGCCCCATGTGCGGCTCCTCGCGATGGTCATCGCCGCGCTCGCCATCGAGGTGGTCGGCATCCTCGGCGCCGGCGCGCTGTGGGTGGTGTTCGGCGGTGGCCGCTACTTCCACACGCGGCCCGCGCAGCGGGTGCACTTCGCGTTGCAAAAGTGGTGGACCGGCGCACTCCTCACCGCGGCCGAGCACACCGTCGGCCTGCGGATCCAGGTCGAGGATCCGTCACCTGCCGCGCGCGGCAACGCGATCGTGATCGGTCGCCACACCAGCATCGGTGACGCGGTCATCCCCGCCGTGCTGCTCGGCAACCTGCTCGACCTGCACCCCCGGTACGTGGTCAAGCGCACCCTCATGTGGGACCCGTGCATCGACATCGTCGGCCATCGCCTTCCCCACCACTTCGTCGAACGCAACGCCGACGACAACACCAGCGAGATCGCCGCGCTGCGAGCCATCGCCACCGGACTCGACGACCAGACCTCGGTGGTCATCTTCCCCGAGGGAACGTTCTTCACCCCCGAGCGCCGGCTGCGCTCGATCGAACGGGTCCGCACCGGCTCGCGGCCCGAGCTGGCTGCGCGGGCCGAGGGCCTCGAGCACGTGCTCCCGCCGCGCCCGGCCGGCACGTTGGCGTTGCTCGACGGTGCACCGCACGCCGACGTGGTCGTGCTCGGTCACCTCGGCTTCGAGCAGTTCAACTCGCTCAAGGCCATCCAGCGCGCCGTGCCCTTCCGCACCCCCGTGCGCGTGTGGATGTGGCGCATCCCTCGCGACGAGGTGCCCGCCGGACGCGAGGAACGCGTCGACTGGCTCTACGGACAGTGGCTCGAGCTCGATCGATCGATCGCGTCGCGCCTGCACGACACCGTCGGCCCACGTCCATGAGCGATCGTTGATGCACCCGCTCCTCGCCGGCGCGGGCGCGCTCGCCGGTCTGTTCGTCGTCACGTGGCTCGTGAGCATCCCGCTGCGCAACGTCAGCATCGTGGACACGGTGTGGGGCCTGGCATTCGCGGTGTCCGCGGTGGTGTCGCTGCTCGCCGCGCCCGACGTGCGACCGAGGCACGTGGTCACCGCCGTGCTGGTCATCGCCTGGGGTTTGCGCCTGGCCACGCACATCGGCGTGCGCAACCACGGCAGGGGCGAAGACTTCCGCTACGTCGCGATGCGCCGGCGCAACGGCGACACGTTCTGGTGGACGAGCCTGTTCCGCGTGTTCCTCCTCCAGGCCGCACTTGCCTGGATCGTGTCGTTGCCCGTCAACCTCGCGGCGTCCGACGGGCACGCGGACTCGCTCGACGTGCTGGTGGTCCTGGGCGCCGTGGTGTGGCTCGTGGGGTTCGGGTTCGAATCCATCGGCGACCTCCAGCTCGCCCGGTTCAAGGCCGATCCGTCGAACCAGGGCCAGGTGATGGACCGCGGGCTCTGGCGTTACACCCGACACCCGAACTACTTCGGCGACGCCGTCATGTGGTGGGGTGTGTTCCTCACCTGCGTCGCCCGACCTCGAGGCCTGTACGGCGTCGTCGGCCCGATGCTGATGACCTTCCTGCTGGTGCGGGTCAGCGGCGTGGCACTGCTCGAGAAGTCGCTCCAGAAGCGCAAGCCGGCCTACGCCGACTACATGGCGCGCACCTCGGCGTTCGTGCCCCGACGCCCCCGACGGCCGTAGGCAACTGCCGGGTCGGTCGGCCCGTCGACGCACCTCGTAAGCTCACCCGGTGACTGCTCCACCCATCGACGCCCGCCGCCTCGACGAGGCCGTCGAGCTCGCCCGCGTCGCCGGCCACGAAACGATGCGGTGGTTCCGCTCCGACCACCTCGAGATCGACACCAAGGGCGACGGCTCACCGGTCACCCAGGCCGACCGCGCCGCCGAACGCCTGCTGCGACGCGAGATCGGCTCTCGCTACCCCACCGACTCGATCATTGGTGAGGAAGAGCCCGATCACCGCGGCACGAGCCCCAACCGTTGGGTGATCGACCCGGTCGACGGCACCAAGGCGTTCACCCACGGGGTCCCGCTGTTCTCGAACCTGCTCGCCTACTTCGACGAGCACGGCCCGGCCATCGGTGTCATCAACCTGCCGGCCCTCGGCGAGACGGTCTACGCGGGCCGGGGCCTCGGCTGCTTCGTGAATGGCACGCCGTGTCGCGTCAGCACCACGGCTGATCTCGCCGACGCGTACGTGTGCACGAGCGGTCTCGACAACTGGCCCCCCGCCGTGCTGGCCGACTTCGCCCACACGGTGAAGCTGCGCACGTGGGGTGACGGCTACGGATACGCGCTGGTGGCCACCGGACGCGCCGACGCCATGATCGACCCGCAGATCGCGTACTACGACGTCGCGGCGATGCTCACGATCCTGCCTGAGGCGGGCGGACGGTTCACCGACCTCACCGGTGTCGTCACGGCGTCGGGCGGTTCGGGCATCGGTGCCAACGCATTGCTGCACGACGTGCTGCGTCGCCGGTTCGCCGGCTGAGCCGCATCACGAGGCGAGCGTGGTCGGCCGATCGGGCGGCACTCCCAACGCACCGCTGCAGGGCGCGCCCGGTTCAGGAACGCTGGGCGCGTCCTTCGCATAGGTGTCGATGAACTGGGCCACCCGCGAGTCGGTGATCGAGTCGACCCGCAACTGGCGACCCCACGCGGTGAGCACGAACGGCGCCGGGTTGCCGGCAAACGGGGAGACCAGCACGAAACCGTTGGCCTTGGCCAGCGCCTGGAGCGTGGAACGCGCGGCACCGTCCGCGGCATCGATGTAGGTGATCCACACCGCACCGTGCTCGAGGGAGTGCACGGCGTTCTCGGTGATCACCGGCTTCGCGTAGAAGCCGCAGTTCTGCCACACGGGGTTGTGCGCCCCCCGCGTCGGCGGCGACACCAGGTAGTCCCCCGTGCCGTTCACGTGGGCCTGGTCGGTCTTCACGTCGGCCGGCGCGAACGCGAGCACACCGGCGATGCCCTCGGGGGCCGGTGAACCGACGGCGGCCGCCGGGTCGTCACCCGATTCGTCCGCCGAGCCCGGGGGACCGTCGGAGGAACCACCGCAGCCGACGAGCCCGAGGACTGCGAGCACCACCACTGCTGCGCGACGCCACATGGCTCCGCAGCGTAGGGCCGAGGGCGGTCAGCCCACCGCCACCGAAGGCGATGCGGTCTCGATGAGCTGCACGTGGCGCATGCGATCGGTCCACACCGTCGCATCGGCGATGGCCGTTGCGTAGTTGGCCTTGCGGCGCGCCACCCGACCCGTCACCACGGGCTCTTCGGCCTCGGGCGACAGGTACTGCGCCTCGATGCCGTCCTTCAACATGAGCAGGGCCTCGGAGCGCAGCTGGGAGACCCGGGACTCGGTGACGCCGAGGAATCGGGCCAGCTCCTGGGACGTACGACCTTCGAGGAAGTAGCCGATGACCACCAGGCGATGACGCTCGGGCAGCAACGAGATCGCGTCGCGGAGGTAACCGTGCAGCTCGCGGTTCTCGAGCTCCTGCAGGGGCTCGACCGACCGGTGATCGGTGAGCACGTCGACCAGGGTGAGCTCTTCCTCGGCCATGTCGCCGACCTCGTGCTCGAGGGCCAGGACGACGGAGCGGAACATGCGATCCTGCAACCGGCTGAGCTCGGCGCGGGTCATGTCAAGCGCTTCGGCCATCTCGTCGAGGGTGGGTACGCGACCGAGTCGGGTGGCCAGCTTCTGCTCGACGTTCTCGAGCTTGCGGGCGAGCATCCGCACCGAGCGGGGCGCCCAGTCGGCGGCACGCACGGCGTCGAGGATGGCGCCGCGGATGCGTTGGGCG
>JBKJKR010000640.1:0-10100 GCA_046597135.1 Acidimicrobiales bacterium
CCGCTGACGCACGCCGCGCACCGGCGGCACGGCCGCAACGGCTCGACCGCGACCGGCCGGCCGTCGGCCAACGTGCCCGCGAACTCGTGCCCGAACGTCGCCGGCAGGTTCCACACCAGGAGGTGCAGATCGGAACCGCAGATACCCGACGACGCGACCTTCACCCGGACGCCCTCGCCGGTGGGCGACGGCAGGTCGACCACGGTGGGCAAGGAGTCGATGCAACGAACGGCGCGCACCGCGTTACCAGACCAGGCCGACGCCACCGTTGGCGCGGAAGGTCGCGCCGGTGGCGAACTTCGACGCGTCGGACGCGAGGAAGTGAACGAGGTGTGCCTGGTCGATCGCTTCGCCGACGCGGCCGATGGGCGACATCTCGGTGTTGCGGTCGAGGTACACCTGGAGCTTGCTCTGGTCGATGTTGCCCGACTCGTCCTTGCGGCCCTGCGCGTTGAAGTTGGTGGGCGTGCTGCCCGGCGCGATCGTGTTGACGCGGATGCCGTACGGGCCGGCTTCGATGGCCAGCTCGCGGGTGAGCATGGCCACCGCAGCCTTGGTCATCGCGTACACCGACACGTTCGAGTTCGGGTAGTCGATCGCCGCGGACGCGACGTTGATGATGCTGCCTGAGCCCTGCGGGATCATGACCCGAAGTGCGGCCTGGCAACCGAAGAACACGCCCTTCTGGTTCACGGCGATGATGCGGTCGAGGATCTCCTCGGTGACATCGACGACGAGGTCGGTGTTCATGATCCCGGCGATGTTGCCCATGATGTCGACACGGCCGAACTCGGCGACGGCGCGGTCGACGAGCGCTTCGACGTCGGCCTTGACGGCCACGTTGGTGGCTTGCGCAACGGCTCGGCCGCCTTCGGCGCGGATCTTGGCCGCGACAGCTTCGGCGGAGGCGATGTCGACATCGCCGAGCACCACCGCAGCGCCGGCGGCGGCGAGGAGCTCTGCGGAGCTCGCGCCGATTCCTGAGCCGCCGCCCGTGAGCACGGCAACGCGTGCGGTGAGGTCATAGTCCTTGTAGGGATCGATCATGGGCGCAACCTAGCTCAGGACCACTACGTCGTCCTGTGGGGCACCGCACGCACAGGCACCGTTCCGGTGTGAGGTGATGTGCGTCTTCGGGAGGGGCGGACGTTTCGTCCGGGTGACAGTGCGACGGTAAGGTCCCCGCACGTGAAACGCCCTCGCCGTCATCTCGCCACCGCGTTCGTGGTACTCCTCTCGACGATGATCGTGGCGTGCGCCGACGACGGCGGCGACACTTCGGTCGGCAGCAGTTCGTCCTCGACGAGCGCACCCGGCACCACCATCGGCTCGACGACCACGTCGCCTCCGACCACCACCTCTCCGCCCGCCACCACGTCGACCGCGCCACCCACCACGACCACCGCCGTGGTGATCCCGCCGACCACCACGGTCGCGGGTGGCAGGCCGCCGGTGACGGTGGCGCCCACGCCGGTCGACCCGAACGTTCCCGAAGGCGCTCCCGCGCAACGCATTGCACGGGGCGCGAACGGCAAGCCGATCGTCGCGCTCAGCTTCGACGCCGGGAGCGACTACGGGTTCACCGACGAGATCCTCGACTTCTTGAAGGCCGAGAGCCTCACCGCGAGCTTCGGCATGACCGGCAAGTGGGCCGAGAAGAACCCCGACGCCTTCCGGCGCATCGTGGCCGACGGCCATCACCTCATCAACCACACCTACTCGCACCAGTCGTGGACCGGTGTCTCCTCGGGTCGCCTCGCGCTCAGCAGGGACGCCCGGATCGAGGAGCTCGAACTGGCCGAAGCGGTGTTCGTGCAGCTTGCGGGCAAGAGCTCGAAGCCGTGGTTCCGGCCCCCGTACGGTGACATCGACCGCGACGGTTCCACGGAGAAGCTGCTCGGTGAGCAGGGCTACAAGTACAACGCCATGTGGAGCGTCGACTCGCTCGGGTGGCAGGGGCTCAGTGCCGAAGCCATCGCGACGCGGTGCAACAAGGGCCTTGGCGCCGGCGCGATCTTGTTGTTCCACGTCGGGTCGCAATCCCAGGATGCGAACGCCCTGCCGGCCATCGTCGCGGCGATCCGCGCCGCGGGCCTGCAGCCCGGCAGCGTGGCCGACGTGATCTGACGCAATCGCCCTACGCCGGCGGTTCGGGCGGTGGCAGCTGCTTGAGCAACAGGTCGCGGATCAACGGGGTGATCCGGTCGGCGATGAGCTGGACCTCTTCGGGCGACCAGATGGCCGTGGGGATGTGCGGGTAGCCCACATCGAGGAACTCGTAGGTCTCGTGACCGCTGATGCGCGAGATGGCGCGGGCGGAACCGATCATCTCGGTGTGCACGACGCACGCCGTGGGTATGCCCGCCCATTCGAGCTCGACTGCGTCCCGCAAACTGCGGGCGCTGCAGCTGCCTCAACCACCGAAGCCGGTGATGGCGACGGTGGCTCCTTCGGTGAGGCGGGCCCAGTCGTCGGGGTGCGGCGGGATCGAGACGCTGCCCTTGACCACCTTGACCACGCCGGCGAGATCGTCGGTGGCCATGAGGTTGCGGGCAACGGCGTCGAGCATGTCCTCGCCGCGGCCGAGCCCGTTGGCCACGAGCCCGAGCACTTGGCCGCTGAGGCTGCGCGGACGCGGGGCCAGCAGCTTGGTGTTGCCGCCCCCGATGGGACCGCTCGATGGATCGAGTCCGATGATCGGCATGAGAAAACCCTACGCCTTCGTGATCGAGGATGCGGGTTCGATGACCCGGGTGATGGCGTGGGCCAGGTGTGGCATCAGCAGCCAGGTCTCGGCCATGCCGGCGCCGCCCGCCGCGACGATCAGGATGCCCTCGGGCTTGGCGATGTTGCAGAAGCGGTCGTCGGGTCCCGACGTCGGTTCGTGGATGCGGGGCCACAGGTAGTTCTGGAGGTCGGCCTTCGACCAACCCTCTTCGATGAAGTACCGGTGGTGCTCCTTGCCCACGATGGCCACCACGTTGTGGTCGTCACCGAGCCACTTGTCGCCGCCGATGCCCTTGCTGCGCATGGTCTTCGCGATCGAGTTCGCGATGTCGACGCACGTGCGACTGGTCATGTCGGTCGCCGGCACGAAGTTCATGAACGACGCCACGGTGACGGCGGACTGCTCGGGCGCGAGCCCGCGTTGCACGTGCAACGGCACCCAGTCGCTGGCCTCTTCGTTCTCGCCGAAGCAGAACGAGTACCGCATGGGGGAGCTGAAGCTCGCCCGATCGAGGAAGCCGGGGATGGCGCGACACACGTTGCGGATGACGAGGCGCAGCGCGCGCCCGATGGTGGCGTTGGGCCGAAAGCCCGGACCGAAGCAACCCTGGCCGCTGGCCACGCCCCACTCGTTGCGAACCGGACCGTTGATGATGATGGTCTGCACCGCGCCCGACAACGTGCCGGTGGTCGAGTGGCAGTTGCCCATCTCGTCGAGGTGGGCGCGCACCGCCGCGACCACGGCGGGGAAGTACTCGGGTCGACAGCCCGCCATGACCGCGTTGATCGCCGCGTGCTCGGCGGTGACCACCACGGCGCGTGTCGGGACCGAACCGAGGATCTCGTCGGGTTCGAGACCGGCGACGGCGAGGAAGCGCTGCACCTTCTCGGGCGTCGGTGGCACGACGGGCAAGCCGTCGGTCCAGCCGCGCTCGTAGTAGTCCTCGAGCAACTCGTCGTAGTCGGCGTAGGTGTGCGGTTCAGCCGCGAGCGTCATGCCGCGACGGTATCGCGCAGGCGGAGGGCGCGGCGGCGGGTGGTGCCGCGGACCACGGTGACGACGGCGAAGGTGATCGCGAAGAGGATCGCGGACGCGAGGGCGATCGACGCGCCGGCGGCGAAGTCCCACTCGGCCGAGGCGGTGAGCCCCAGCACGCCGCTCGCCGCGCCATAGGCCGCGCCGACCACCATGGCCGTGCTCACGCGGCGGGTGACGAGCCGAGCGGTCATGGCCGGCACGCTCAGCAGCGCAACCGACAAGATGGTGCCGACCGCAGGAATGGTGGCGACCACGGTGGCGGCCACAGCGAGCAGCAGCGCGAGATCGAGCAGCCGCGGGTAGCCCTGCGCCGCGGCCCCTTCGGGGTCGAACGCGCGGAACACCAGCTCCTTGTGCGCGCCGGCCAACGCGCCGAGCACGACGACGCCCACCACCGCGGTGATCACCACGCCGCGTTGATCGACGGTGAGCACCGAACCCACGAGGATTGCGGTGAGGTCCTTGGTGAAACCGTCCTGGGTCGACTGCAGCATCACACCGAGCCCGAACGAACCGGCGAGCGCAACACCGACCGCCGTGTTGTTGTCGAGGTTCTGATCGCCGGTGGTGAGATAGATCGCGACGACGAGCAACGTCGCGAACGCGAGGCCGCCGACGAGCTCGCTGAGCCCGACGATGGTGGCCAGCACGATGCCGGGGAACGTGGCGTGCGCGACGGTGATCGTGAAGAACGGGAGCCGCCGCAGCACCACGTGTGCGCCGACCGCGCCGCACAGGGCGCCGACGAGCACCGCTTCGAGAAGAGCCCGGCGCAGCAGACCGCTGTCGTAGAGGTCGAGGACGTGCCTCATCTCGCGACCGATGCGACCGTGGCGAGCGTGCGCTTGCGGGCCAGGCCCGATCGCACGGTCTGGGTGATGGCCACCAGGGCGAAGAACGCGGTGAGCACCACGACGATGGTGGCACCG
This sequence comes from Acidimicrobiales bacterium, assembly GCA_046597135.1. Taxonomy (GTDB): domain Bacteria; phylum Actinomycetota; class Acidimicrobiia; order Acidimicrobiales; family WLNW01; genus WLNW01. The sequence goes on from JBKJKR010000640.1 coordinate 4,696, forward strand.
GCAGCCAGGCGGACACCGTGGTGCACCGAGGCGTCGTAGCTGATGACCAGGCCGAGCCACGCAGCCACTGCCCCGATTGCGACCGACGTGATCACCAGCGTCTTGAGGCGCGAGCAGAGCAACCGCGCCGTGGCCGCCGGGGTGATGAGCAGCGCGACCACGAGGGCGGTACCTACGGCGCGGACGGCGGCGACGACCACCAGCGCGACCACGAGGTTCACCGCGAGGTCGATGCGCAGCAGCGAATAGCCCATGGCCTCGGCACCCGTCTCGTCAAACGCTCGGAGCAACAGCTCCTTGCGGATCGCGACGAGCACGCCCAGCGCGAGAACAGCCACGACGGCTGTGGTGGCGATCTCCGCGGCGTCGACCGCCAGCACGCGACCGAACAGCAGCGCCGTGAGGTCGGCGGAGTAGCTGCGTTGGCGCGACACGACGATGACGCCGACCGAGAAGAGACTCGCCAGCACCAGTGCGGTGAACGCGTCCTGGTCGATGCGCGTGCTGCGCGCTGCGTACGTGAGCAGCACTGCCGAGACCGCGCCGGCCACGAGCGCCCCGACGAACAGCGACTCGCCCGCGACGAACGCGATGGCGATGCCGGGGAACACCGTGTGGGTGAGTGCATCGGTCATGAACGACAAGCGGCGCAGCTGCACCACCACGCCGACGACGCCCGCCAGGGTGGCGAGGAGCAGCGAGATCAACAGCGCGCGTTGCATGTACGCGGGTGCGAACGGCTCGGTGATGAAACGGATCGCCGCGAGCACGCGTGCCCCGCCGTCAGTGGGTGGAGAGCAGCGCCGTGCCCTCGGCCAGCACCACGGCGTGGTGCCCGTAGGTGGCCTTCAGGGTGTCGGCGGTGAGCGCGTCGTCGAGACGACCGAACGCGACCTGGCGGCGATTGAGCAGGCACGCGTGGCCACATGCCAGATGCGCCACCGAGATGTCGTGCGTGGCCATGACCACCGCGGTGCCCGCCGCGCGCAGGCGCCCGAGCACATCGAGGAGCACGTCCTGGGTGACCGAGTCGACGCCGTTGAACGGCTCGTCGAGCAGCAGCAGCTTCGCGTCCTGCGCGATGGCGCGAGCGATGAGCACCCGCTGGCGCTGCCCGCCCGAGAGCACGCCGAAGGTGTCGTCGGCTCGGTCGGCCAGACCCACTTGATCGAGCGCGTCGAGCGCCGCGGCCTTGTCGGCGCGACCGGGGCGGCGGAACCAGCCGATGCGCCGATAGCGCCCCATCAACGCCACCTGCTGCACCGACACGGGGAACCGGGCGTCGAGGTGGTCGATCTGCGGCACGTAGGCGACGAGCGGGCGGGCCTTGGCCGGCGTGGTGCCGAGCACCTCGACAAAGCCGCTCGACGCCGGGACGAGCCCGAGGATCGCCTTGATGAAGGTGGACTTGCCGGCGCCGTTCGGACCGATGAGCGCGACCGAATCGCCGGGCTGCAGCAGCGCGTGCACGTCGCGGAGCACGACCTCGCGGTCGTAGGTGACACACAGGTCGTGGACGTGCAGCGCGTTGGTCATCGGAGGTTCGACACGATCGTGTTGGCGTTGTGGCGCATCATCGTGAGGTAGGTGGCACCGTCGGAGCCCGCCGGGCCCAGGCCGTCACCATAGAGCGCGTCCTCGCCGTCGACGACCTTGACGCCGGCTTCGTCCGCGATGGACTTCGTGGTCTTCGCCGGCAACGACGCCTCGGAGAAGATGGCCCTCACCCCTTCGACCTTGATCGCCGCGACCAGCACGCGGAGGTCAGATGCCGAGAGCTCGGCGGACGTGTCGAAGCTCGGGATGATCGAACCCACGAAGGTGAACCCGTAGCGATCGACGAAGTAGCCGAACGCGTCATGGTTGGTGACGAGCTTCTTGTTCGTGAGCGAGGCGACGTCGGCGGCGATCTCGGCGTCGAGAGCCTCGATGGCCGAGACATAGGTGGTGAGGTTGGCCGCGTAGACCGGTGCGCCGTCAGGGTCGGCGGCGGTGAAGGCGGCGGCGATAGTGGTGACCATTCGGATCGCGTTGCGCGGGTCGTGCCAGATGTGGGGGTCGCCGTCGTCGTGATCGGCTTCGCCCTCGGGGAGCTCGCGAACGGTGACCCCTTCGCTCACGTCGGCCACCGCGGCCTTGGTGCCGCTCGAGCTGATCGTGTCGTCGAGCCATTCCTCGAGGCCGATGCCGTTCTTCACGATGACCCGAGCCTTCGCGATCGCGTCGAGGTCGGCGGGCGCCGGCTCGTAGTCGTGCGGGTCGACGTTCGGCTTCAGGATTCCGTAGACACCCACCCGCGAGCCCCCGATGACCTTGGCGAAGTCGGTGAGCACGGTGGTGGTGGCCACGACCTGGAGCGGCGCGTCGGCGTTCGACGACTGGGCGGACCCGCCGGACGAGTCGCCGCATGCGCCGACGGCCAGTGCCATGACCACGAACGGCACGACCAGGCGTGACACGACACACGAACGACGCATGACCGGCTCCTCGCTCGTCGGTGAGACTGGTTCTCACTGTAGCGCTAGTTGGGAATCAATCTCAACTCGGTCGGACGCATCTGCTGGCCGTAACTTTTGCGGCGTGCATGCCATCGACGACGAACCCTTCGACGCAGCCGAGGTCGAGGGCGGCGCGTGGCCGCCGCCGTACGGCGCGGGTGACACGCTCGGCACGTACGCGGAGGTCACCGCCGAGAAGCGGTCCGCCGCGCTGGCCGGACTCGTCGCCGCCGGGGCGCTCGGCGTACGAACGTTCAACCTCGGCGAGACGCTGTTCGACGGCTACCCCGCATACGGCTCGCGCAGCTACCGACTCGAGGTGCGGGGGAGCGGCTTCGCGTCGAGCGCGCTCGCTGCGACCGAGCGGTCGCGTCCATGGGGGCCGAACCGACTGACGTCGCTCGAGGAACGAGTCGAGTTCAGCTTCAACCTCGGCGCGAAGGTCAACGGACTCTCTCACTGCGGCGTCGGTGACCTGGTGTACGGCGGACGTTCGCTCGCCACCCTCGTGGCCGGCGGGTCGCGCGGGCTCGACACGACCACGTTCGGGCCACCGCTCGTGACCCGCGGGCTGCTCTTCGATGTGCTCGGCTACTACGTGGCCCATGGCCGCGACGACGCCATCGCCCACACCACCGACGGCGACGCCCTCGTGCGCGACGACCATCGCATCACCGTGGAGGATCTCGAGGCGTGCGCCGCATGGGCCGGGCTCGGCGCGATCGAGCCGGGTGACGCGGTGCTGTTGCGCACCGGTTGGCGCCGGTTGCTGCGCACCGATCCCCAGCGCTACCTCCGAGCGAATCCCGGCGTGTTCCTGCGCGAAACGCGCTGGCTCGCGCAGTTCCGGCCCGCGCTCGTCGGGGCCGATACGTGGTGCTTCGAGACCATCGACCCGGCGGTCACCGGCCCGCTCGTGAGCCCGTGCCACCAGGAGCTGTTCGTGCGATTCGGCATTCGCCTCGGCGAATCGCTCGCGCTCGACGAGCTCGCCGACGCGGGCGTGACGCAGTTCGTGTTCTGCCATGCGCCACTCCCCGCAGCCGGTGCCATCTCGTCGAACGCACCGGCCATCGCCATCGCCCCCCAGCTACCGTCTGCCGGATGACGCGACACATCAACGGTCCGGAGACGGATGGTGCCGTGTACGACATCTCGATCATCGATCCGGGTCAGGCGCGCGAGCGCTGGTTCCCGCTGCTCAACCTGGCGGACGAAGCCGAACCGCTGCGGCGGTACCTGAACGACGGCGCGTTGTACGGCCTCGTCGATGGCGACGGTCGACCGCTCGCCGCGATCCTCGTGATCGACATCGATGACCGAACCTCCGAGCTGCGCGCGGTAGCGGTCGACGAAGCAGCCCAGGGGCGCGGCACCGGCGGGTGGTTGGTGGACGAGGTGTGCGCCCGGCTGCGACGCTCCGGTCGCCGGGTGAAGGTCGGCACGGCTAGCTCGGGCACGCGCCAGCTGGCGTTCTACCAGCGTCACGGATTTCGCCTGACCGGCGTCGAGCGCCACTACTTCTCCGTCGAACGCGGCTACCCCGAGGGTCTCGTCGAGAACGGCATCCTGTTGCGCGACATGGTCTGGATGCTGCTCGAGCCGCCGCAGGGCTGAGGCAGCATGCTTGTTGGGTGATCCTGCCGGGTGGGGCGGCGCGATCGCGCAACAAGCACGCACGGGATCGGCACGCGGGCGGGCCGGGGTGAGCGAGTGCGGGCGAGGGTTCGCTAGGGTCCGCGCCCGTGGCCGACCGTGCAGAACCAACCGATGTAGCGGCTGCGGCCCGACTGCTGAAGGCGTCCGACACGCAGGTCGACCCGTTCCCCACCTACGACGAGCTGCGCAACCAGTGCCCGGTGCAGGTGGGCAGCAAGTCGTGGGTGCTCCTGCGCTACGACCACGTGCGCGCCGCGCTGGCCGACCCCGAGCAGTTCTCGTCGAACGTGCGCGACAGCGAGAACCCGGCGTTTCGGCATTCGCCATTGGTCTTCGACGACCCACCCCAGCACACGCACGTGCGCCGGGTGCTCGCCAAGGCGTTCACGCCCCGCCGCATCGCCGCGGCCGAGCCGTGGGTGCGCGCCCTCGCGCACGAGTGCGTCGACTCGATGCTCGCCCTCGAGCAGGCCGACGACCGGGCGACCGACTTCGTCGAGCACTTCGCCGATCCGCTCCCGGTGCGGGTGATCGCGACGATGCTCGGCATCTCGACCGACCGCCACCGCGATTTCAAGCGCTGGTCGAACGATCGGAGCTTCGTCGTCTACAACTTCCGCGGGGCGCACACCCCCGAGCTGGCCTCGGCGATCGAAGGCGTCGGCGCGCAACACGACTTCTTCGTCGACGTGGCCCGGGAACGGATGCAGGATCCCGGCGACGATCTCATCTCGGCGTTGCTGCACACCGAGGTCGACGGTGACCGGCTCGCCCTCGACGAGGTGGCGGGCGTGTGCTCGGTCCTGTTGTCGGCCGGCAACCTGACCACGACGCGGTTGCTCGGGAGTCTCGTGGCACGGCTCGCGTCCGACCGCGACGAGTGGCAGCGGGTACGGACCGACGCCGCGGCGCGAGATCAACTGGTCGAGCTGGTGCTCCGCGCCGAGAGCCCGGTGCAGACCCCCATTCGCCGGACCACGACCGACGTGGAGATGGCGGGCAAGATCATCCCCAAGGGCACGTTCGTGACCATCGGCATCGGCGCCGCGAACCGGGACGAGGCCGGGGCCGATCTGCCGCACCTGGCGTTCGGGCACGGCATCCACTACTGCATCGGTGCGGCGCTCGCCCGGCTCGAGGCAACGGTGAGCCTCGAGGTGCTGGCCGAGCGTGCGCCGGCGCTACGGGTGGATGGTGCCGCCGTGCCCGAGGTGGGCATGTCGCATCGCGGCTACGCGGCGTTGCCGT
>JBKJKR010000041.1:0-4437 GCA_046597135.1 Acidimicrobiales bacterium
CGGTGTTCCCGTTCGAGCCGTCGCGCGACGCGGTTCGCGCTCGCATCGACGCGGTCCTCGACGGCGGCATCGCGGACTTCTACCTGCCGAGCTGAGCGGCCGCCTCGGCCGGAGGAGATCTCACGATGACGAACGCACCACTGTCGGACGCGCCGCTTTGGAAGCGCGGTGAAGGTGGTCCCGATCTGGGACCGCAACGGGTGATCCACATCGACCACGCGACGCCCGCGGTCATGACCGACGGGTCGACCCCGCGCATCGGGCTGCGGCCGCTCGTCACCGACGACTGTGACTACGTCGTGATGACCTTCGAGTTCCCGCCCCACTACACCGGGGTCGTGCACTGGCACCCGGAGGACACGATCTACATCGTCAAGCGGGGCACGTTCATCGTCGACGGCGAAGGGACGTTCCTGCCGGGCGATCTGCGCTGGGTGAAGGCCGGAACGCCGTATGGGCCCGAGCGTGCGGGCGCCGACGGCTGCGAGGTGATCCTCATCACCAAGGGTTCGTTCCCACCGGCCAACGGCGACCCCGACGCCGTGCCGCCACGTCGCAACAGCTGACCGGGCGCGGTTCAGATCCTGAAGAGTCGCCGGGCGTTGGTCTCGGCGATCTTGCGTGCGACCTCGTCGGATACGTCGGCGAGCGTACGAGCGAGCAGTTCGCCGCTGTCGGGGAAGAAGCCGTCCTCGTGCGGGTAGTCCGACTCCCACGTGACGTTGTCGACGCCGATGACATCGAGTGCAGCCATGGCCGTGTCGTCGCGCATGAAGCACACCGTCATCTGCTCGGCGAACACCTCGCGCGGTGGCCGGGTGGCGCCGAACTGCGAGCGGAAGTGGCTGCGGCCGAACGTCTTGTCGGCCTGCTCGAGCAGGTACGGCACCCACCCGGCGCCGCCTTCGGAGAACGCCACGCGGATGTTGCGGTGCCGGTCGAGCGCGCCGGTGAACAGCCAGTCAGTGCACGCGATCATGGAGTTGGCGCCCATGTGCGGCAGCACCATCGATGGGGGTGCGTCCTCGGCCGAGCGCAGCAGTCGGCCCGACGACCCGATGTGCAGGCACACGGCGAGCATTGTCTCGTCGATCGCCTGCCACAGGGGTTCCCAATGGTCGGTCCACATGGACGGCAGCCCGAGCGCCGCCGGGTTCTCCGAGAACCCGATGGCCTTCGCGCCACGTGCCGCGACGCGGTGCACCTCGGCCACGGCGGCGTCGATGTCCCACAGTGGCAGCACGGCGAGCGGGATGAGGCGACTCGGGTCGGCCGCACACCACTCGTCGAGGACGAAATCGTTGTAGGCACGAGAGCAGGCGAGCGCGAGCGCCGGGTCGGCGCTGCCCAGGAACCGGTGCCCCGCGAAGCGCGAGAAGTCGGGGAAGTTGACCTGCGCCCACACACCGTCGAGGTCCATGTCGGCGAGGCGTGCGATCGGGTCGTAGCAACCGGGACGCATCTCGGAGAAGCGGGCGATGCCCTGGGGCTCGTCATCGAATCCGGGCAGCGTGCGCGTGCTGCCGCGGAAGGTCTGCACGACCTGGTCCTCGTACAACCAGGCCTCGGTGTGATCGTCGAGCTCGACCACGCGCGGGCCGCGTTCGCGAAGCGCTGCGGGCAGCCGGCTCTGCCAAAGGTGGGGCGGCTCGATGATGTGGTCGTCCACCGAGATGGGCTTGACGTCGGCCGGTAGCACGAACCCTCCGGGTGATCGGGTGAGATCGAGACACTAGGTTCCGAAGCGAGGCCCGCGGGGCCGAGGGGGAGCACGCGTGACCGCGAACGGACGGCTCGAGGGGAAGGTGGTGCTCGTCAACGGGGGCGCCCGAGGCATCGGTGCCGCCGCAGTGCACCGCATGGCGCGCGAAGGTGCGGTGCTGTCGGTCGCCGACATCGACGGCGAGTCGCTCGTGGCGACGGTGGCTGCGGTGGAGCATGACGGGGGAGTGGCCACGGCTGTCGTGGGCGATGCCACCGACTCGACCTTCGTCGACACGTGGGTGGCGGGCGCGGTAGAGCGCCACGGTCGGGTCGACGTGCTCTACAACAACGTCGGCGTGTCGCGGGGCGGCCTCATCGGCGAACTGAGCGACGAAGACTGGCACTTCCAACAGCGCCTCACGCTCGACTCGGTGTTCTACGCGACCCGCGCGGTGCTTGCACCGATGGTGCACAACCGGGCCGGGTCGATCATCAGCATGTCGTCGGGTGCCGGCATCGGTGGCGAGTACAACCTCGGCGGCTACGCAGCGGCGAAGGCGGGCGTGATCAACCTCATGGAGACGGTCGCGATGGAGTACGGCCCGCATGGCATCCGGGCGAACTCGTTGACGCCCGGCCCGACGGCCACCGAGCCGTTCCTTGCGTACTACGAGGGTCGCCCCGAGGCCGTGGAGCAGTTGACGTCCGGTCTCGACCTACGCCGCACGAGCCGGCCCGACGAGGTGGCGAACACCATCTTGTGGCTCGCCTCCGACGAGTCGTCGAACATCACCGGGATCTGCGTGCGCAGCAACATCCGCGCCGGAGGTGCCCGACCGATCTGAGTGCACGGCGGCCTGCTGCGACGGGCGCCAACGACCGCGCGGCCGGTGCGCTCACGAAGGGCGAAGACCGAGCGACGCGATGAGCATCTCGACGCGCGTGCGGATGTCGTCGCGAATCGGGCGGACCGCGGCGACGTCTTGTCCGGCCGGGTCGTCGAGCTCCCAGTCCTCGTAGCGCTTACCGGGATAGAGCGGGCAGGCGTCCCCGCACCCCATGGTGATGACGACGTCGGCGGCGCGCACGATCTCGTCGGTCCACGGCTTCGGGAACTCCTGGGTGATGTCGATGCCGACTTCGGCCATCGCCGCGATCGCCGCAGCGTTGATCTCGGCCGCCGGTTCGGAGCCGCCTGACCACACGGTGACCTGTTCGCCCGCCAGGTGGCGCAACCACCCGGCGGCCATCTGCGAGCGTCCGGCGTTGTGCACGCACAGAAACAGCACGCCGGGCATGGTGCTGGGCAGCGAGCCGTCGACGCGGCCGAGTGCCCGCAGTCGGTCCTTGGCGAACTTCTCCGCCAGGACGGGCAGGAACGTCTTCACGCGTGCGGTGACCGCGAGTTGCTCGAGGGAGTCGACGACGAAGCGTTCGATGGTCTCGGGCCCGAAGGTTCCGGCGAAGCTCTCGCTCACCGCCGAGACGACACGACGCACGATGACCTGTTGATCGAGCGGAAGCGATTCGAGACTGTTCTGGTTCATCCGTTGCTCCTGGGTTCGCCGCCGACGACGGCGGGGAGTAGTTCGGCGACGAGCGCCCGGACACGCCGGTCGATATCGTCGCGAATCGGACGCACGGCATCGACGTCTTGGCCGGCCGGGTCGGCGAGTGCCCAATCGAGGTAGCGCTTGCCGGGATAGAACGGGCACTTGTCGCCACAGCCCATGGTGATGACCACGTCGGACGCTTCGACTGCGGCATCGTCGAGGCGCTTCGGATGCGCTCCCGCGGCGTGCAGGTCGATGCCGATCTCGGCCATTGCCTCGACCACGGCCGGGTTGATGGTTTCGGCGGGCGCCGTACCGGCCGAACGCACGACGACCCGGTCGCCTCCGTGATGGGCGAGCAGCGCGGCGGCCATCTGGGAGCGGCCGGCGTTGTGGACGCAGACGAACAGGACCTCGGGACGGCGGAAGTTGTCACTCATCGGTGGCCTCGGTGGTGTGGGGATACAGGAAGCGGATCAACCCGAACGCGACCAGTGCGCCGATGATCTGCATCACGATGAACATGGGCGCAGACGACGGCTCGATCCCGGCGAAGCTGTCCGAGAGCATGCGGGCGACCGTGACCGCGGGGTTGGCGAAGCTGGTCGACGACGTGAACCAGTACGCACCGCCGATCCATGCGCCGACCGCGAACGGCACGGCCGATGCGCGGCCCGTGCGCACGCACCCGTGGATCACGAGCAGGAGACCGACGGTGGCGATCACCTCGGAGAGCCAGAGCGCGCCGCTCGAGCGGGCCTTCGTCGACAGGTTGATGGCGTCGAGCTCGAACATGAGGTTCGCGAGCATCGTGCCGACGCAGCCACCGATGGTCTGCGCCACCACATAACACGCGGCGTCGCGCGTCGAGATGGTGCCGAGCAGTCGGTCGACCAGGCTCACGACCGGGTTGAAGTGAGCGCCGGAGACGGCGCCGAACATCAGGATCAAGCCGATCAGTGCGCCTGCGGTGGCGGCTGCGTTCTCGAGCAGTTGGAGGCCGATGTCGTCGGGGGACAGGCGGCTGGCCATGATGCCCGAGCCGACCACGGCGATGATCAGCAGGCAGGTGCCCAGGGCCTCGGCGACGAGCCGGCGCGCCAGGTCGAGTCGGAGTTGGCCGGTTCCGGTCTCGGGTTGGGTGGCCAGCTCCCGGTCGGTCGGATGGAGACGATCGCTC
>JBKJKR010000265.1:0-9155 GCA_046597135.1 Acidimicrobiales bacterium
GAGGTCGCCCGCATGATCGTGGTGCTCTGCTCCGACGTCGCCTCCTGGGTCACCGGCGGCGGCATCACCATCGACGGCGGGGCGGCCATGGGCGTCGTCGGCGGTTGACCGGCGTAGCGAGCGAACCAGCCCGGTGCGTTCGCACCGCTGACCTGCGCGCACGCGGTGACCATCACGGAAATGGGACGAACTGCCCCTGCCCGCTCCGTCGCGCAGGTCAGACTCGGGTCATGCACCGGACGGCGTTGTGAGGGGATGGAAGACCGGTGCACTTCTTGCGGTCCTGGTTGCGGGAGTGTTCAGCCTCCCGCGACCGCTCGGCGGCGACCAGGCCCTGTTCCTGTACATGGCCAAGGCCATCGACAACGGGGCAGTGCTGTACCGGGACGTGTGGGATGCCAAGCAGCCCGGCATCTACGTCTTCTACTTCGTCGCCGGAAACCTCTTCGGGTTCAACGAGATCGCGGTGCACCTCGCCGAGTTGATCGTGATGCTCACCCTGGCGGTCGTGCTGCAACGCACCCTGCCCGACCTCGGCCTGTCGCGTCGCGCTGCCGCGCTCGCACCTCTGGTCACCGTGCTGCCCTACTACCTGGTCTCGACGACCTGGGACCTCGGCCAGCTCGAACCGCTCATCGGCCTCCCGTTGTACGTGGGGTTCTGGGCCTCGCTGCGGGCGCGCACGTCGGTGGCGCATCAAGCCCGATGGCAGCTCGCCGCGGGTGTGTGCTGTGCCGTGGTCTCGACGTTCAAGCTGCTGTACGTGCCCTACGGTCTGTTGTTCCTCGCGTTCTCGTTGCGCCGCGAGCAGCGCGCCCGGATCGCGGCGATGTGGGCACTCGGCTTCGCCGCGGTGTGGTCTCCGGTGCTCATCTGGGTGGCGGCGCACGGCCTCGTGCACGAGGTCTGGTACACGTGGATCACCTTCCCCGGCACGTCGCGACGCCAGGCCGCGCAACCGTTCTCGGTGCTCACGAGCAGCGCTCGCTCCTTCGGTCGCTCGTTCGCTCCGGTCGCCGCTCTGGGGCTCGTCGGCCTGTGGGCGAACCGACGATGGCTCGAACGGTGGATGGTGCTCGCGCTGGTGTGGGTCGCGCTCGCGATCGTGCTCGATCTCACGCAGTTCTGGTGGCGCTACCTCTACTGGGACGCGAGCGTGCCGGTGGGGTTGTTCGCCGTGCTCGGCGTGATCGCCATGTACGACAACCTGCGCGAACACCGGCGAGCGGTGCTCGGCTCGCTCACCGTTGTGGTGCTGCTCGGGGCGTACTCGCTGGCCCCGCACCGCCATCGCTTCGGCGAGTCGTTCCCTGACCCCACCGCGACCTTTCGCCAGACCGATTCCCGCGACGACCTTCGGGCGCTGGAAGAACCGGAGTACGGCGATCTCGACACCACGCTCGCGGTGCTGCGCGCCCCCGATGCGCGTCCCGGCACCGTCGTGATCTTCGGCAGTCCCATCGTGCAACTCGCGAGCGGACGCGCCCAGGCCGGCCGGATCCCGGGCTTTCTCGCCAACACCCTGGGCCCTGACGAGTGGCACGACTTCGCGGCCGAGATCCGGGCCACCGCGCCCGCCTACGTGTTCATCGGCGAGGTGCAGGACGTCTCCGAGGAGGAGATCCTGCGGGAGCGAGGTGGCGAGGTCAACGACATCCTCGAGCAGTCCTACTGCGACGCGGCGCGCGTCGACGCAGGACGCTGGCTGGTGTTGTGCCACGACATCCTCGACGCACCGAGCACGCTCCGGCGTGCCGGCTCGAACCCGTGAGCGCACGGGCCGCGGGCGGCAACGCCGTGCGGCTCGACTCGCTCACCGGTCTGCGGTTCGCCGCTGCGCTCGCGGTGTTCGCCCACCACATCACGGTGCTGCTGCCCGACACCGGCTTTCGGCACATCGAGTCGAACCTGCGGGTCGGCCCCACCGGCGTGTCGTTCTTCTTCGTGCTCAGCGGTTTCGTGCTGCTGTGGTCGCGGCGAACCGGCGACACATCGGGGGCGTTCCTGCAACGACGCTTCGCCAGGATCTGGCCGGCGCACGCGGTCACCTGGATGTTCGGCCTCGTGCTCGTCTACGCGACCGAGCGAGCGTTCTTCGCGAAGTCGTCGGTGTTGAACCTCGCGATGCTGCAGGTGTGGGTGCCCCGCCAGACCTGGTACTACTCGGTCAACGTGGTCAGCTGGTCGTTGGCCATCGAATGGTTCTTCTACCTGATGTTCGCGTTCCTCGTCGTGCCCATCACCCGACTCGGGGCGGGGGGCGCAGCACGTGCGGCAGCGGGGCTCGCGGTGGGCTTCATGGTGCTCGAGATCGCGCTGCACGTCGCGCTGCGCGACCACACCGATCTGCAGCAGTACTTCGTCTACATCTTCCCGCCCACGCGCCTCGTGGAGTTCGCGCTCGGCATGTGCCTCGCCCGCGCACTTCCCGCGCTGCGACCGGTGCCGTTGCGCGGCGCGCTCGTGTTCGCAGCCCTGGCGCTGCTCGTCGCGGCGACGGTGCCCGAACCGCTGCGCTGGACGGCGGTGACCATCGTGCCCTTCGCGCTGGTGATCGTGGCCGCCGCGCAGGCCGATGTGCGCCGCGTGCGCAGCTTCTGGGCCACCCCCACCATGGTGCGCCTCGGCACCTGGTCGTTCGCGTTCTACCTCGTGCACCAGTTGGTCATTCGCAGCTTCGACGAGATCTTCCCGCGACCCGACAACGTCGTGACCGGCACCGTGGTCATCGTGGCCACAATTGCGATCAGCCTGGCGCTGGCCGCGCTGCTGCATCGACTGGTCGAGGTACCGGCCGAACGCGCACTGCGCAAGATCAAGATCTAGGGGTGCTGGCTCGAGACCGACAGGACCTCGCCCGTCATGTAGGAGGAGTACTCGCTCGCCAGGAAGACCATGACGTTCGCGATCTCCCAGGTCTCGGCGGGGCGGTTGAACGCCTCGAGGCCGATGAGCGAGTCGAGGAACTCCTGGGTCGAGACCTTGGCCAGGAACGGGTGCATGGCGAGCGACGGCGCCACGCAGTTCACCCGGATGCCGTGGGGCGCCGCTTCGAGCGCCGCACAACGGGTGAGCGCCATGACGCCGGCCTTGGCTGCCGCGTAGTGGGCCTGCCCGGCCTGGGCGCGCCAGCCGATGACCGACGCGTTGTTGACGATGGCCCCGCCCGTGTTGCGCTCGATCATGTGCCGCAGCACCGCGCGCGTGGCGCGCATCGTGCCATTGAGGGTGACGTCGATGACCACGTTCCACTGGTCGTCGGTCATGTCGACGAGGTTGGCGGTGCCACCGAGGCCCGCGTTGTTGATCATGACGTCGATGCCACCGAACTCGCGCACCGCGGCCGCGACCAGACCTTGCACGTCGTCCTCGCTGGTGACGTTGCACATGGCCGACGCGGGACGCTGACCGGTCTCGGCCTCGAGCCGATCGACGGCCTCGCCGAGGCGGCGTTCGTGCACGTCGGAGATGAGCACCCGCGCACCCTCCTCGATGCAGCGCTTCGCGGCCGCGAAGCCGATGCCGGTTCCGGCGGCGGCTGTGATCACGGCGTTCTTGCCCGCAAGCAGCTGGTGGCCCGGGACGTAGGTGGGCGCGTTGGTGCTCATGGTCTTCTCCAGGTGATCGGTGTGGGTCGGCTCAGGGCGAGACGGGGACGTCGGGGACGTCCTTCATGAACGCAGCGACGTCGGCCACGGTGAAGTCGCGCTGCTCGGCGACCCACGGCATGCGCTGCCACGGGACGAAGGGACGGATGTCGCCGCCCTTGGCCATGAACACCCGGCCGGTGAGCGTGCACTCGATGGACGAGAGGTACGCGACCACGGGCGACACGTGATGGGGGGCGAAGACGTCGAAGCTGCCGTCGTCGGGCCGCTTCACGAGGTCCTTGGTACCGGGCGAGTCCTCGGTCATGCGGGTGCGGCCGGCGGGAACGACGCAGTTGACCCGCACGCCGATGCGCTTGGCCTCCATGGCCAGGATCATGGTGAGCGACGCGATGGCCGCCTTGGCCGCGCCGTAGTTGGTCTGACCCGGCGAACCGATGAGCCCCGACGTGGACGAGGTGTTCACGATCGCGTTGGCCAGCTCCTTGCCGGCCTTGCTCTCGTCGCGCCACGCCCCCATGGTCACCCGCGACATGCAGAACGTGGTCTTGAGGTGCCCGCGGATGACCGCGTCGAAGTCGTCCTCGGTCATGTTCACGAACATCTTGTCGCGCAGCACGCCGGCGTTGTTCACGACCACGTGCAGTTCGCCGAAGGCCTCGACCGCGAGGTCGTAGACCGATTGCGCACCGGCCATGGTGGCCACGTCGGCGTCGCTCGCCACGGCCACACCACCGGCGGCGACGATCTCGTCGGCCACGGCCTTCGCGACCGTTGCGTCGTGACCGGTGCCGTCGGGCGCGCAGCCGAGGTCGTTGACCATGACCGACGCGCCTTCCGCGGCGAAGAGCAGCGCATGATGACGACCGATGCCGCGACCGGCACCGGTGATGACGCAGATGCGCCCGTCGAGTGCACCCATGATGTCCCCCTCCCGCGCGAGCGCGGTCTGCTGTCGGTGGGCGGTCAGCCCTGCGCGGCGGCCTCGGCGGCCTTGCGCTCTTCCATCTGCTTCATGCGCGACGCGAGCTCGGCGAGGAACGGGTGCTCCTCGGTCTTGATCGTGCGGGGCAGCACGTCGGCGATCTGCTCGGGGGTCCAGCGCCCGAGGCCCGGCGCATACATGCTGCGGACCTCTTTGGGCTGGTTCCACACCGAGATGCGCGGGCCGACGCAGGTGTAGATCTGACCCGAGATGTCCTTGGCCTGATCGGACAGGAGGTAGGTGACCATAGGCGAGATGTCCTCGGGGGCACCGATCTCGAGGCCGAACGGCACCTGGTCGCTCATGCGGGTCTTGGCGACCGGGGCGATGATGTTGGCGTTGACGCCGTACTTGAGGCCGGTGAGGGCCGCGCTCTTGGTGAGCGACACGATGCCGCCCTTGGCCGCCGAGTAGTTGGCCTGTGCGGTCGACCCGATGAAGGCACCCGACGTGAAGCCGACGAGCGAACCACCCGTGGGCTGCTTGCGCATGATGGCCAGCGCGGCGCGGAACACGGTGAAGGTGCCCTTGAGATGCACCCGCACGACGTCGTCCCACTCGGCTTCGGACATGTTGAACAACATGCGCTCGCGGAGGATGCCGGCGACGCAGACGACGCCGTCGATGGAGCCCCAGTTGTCGACCGCGGCATCGACGATGGCCTGGCCGACGGCCATCTCGCTGACGTCGCCTGCGACGGCCACTGCGGTGCCACCGGCGGCGATGATCTCGGCGACGACGCCGTCGGCGACCTCGCTGGTGGGGTTGGAGCCGTCCATGGCGACGCCGTAGTCGGCGACGACCACGCGTGCGCCCTCAGCGGCGGCGCCCAGCGCAACGGCCTTGCCGATGCCGCTGCCTGCGCCCGTCACCGCGATGTTCTTGCCCTCGAGAAAGCCGGCCACCTGCGTATCCCCTTCGTGTCGTGCATCTACATGCGTTCGGTTCCCTGCGCTGAACATGGAGTGCACCGTCATCGACGACGCTGCGCAGGGGACCCGGCGACATTACCTTTGGCGCCCATGACTGGGCGACTCGCGGGTGAAGTGGCGGTAGTGACGGGATCCACAGCCGGACTCGGCAAGGAGGTGGCCCGCCTCTTCGCGGCCGAGGGCGCGAGCACCGTGGTCACCGGCCGCAACGCCGCCCGCGGCGAGGCAGTCGTGGCGGAGATCCGGGCGGGGGGCGGCGAGGCCGCCTTCGTCCGCGCCGATCTCACCGACGAGGACGAGGCCCGAGGCCTCGTGCGCGAGGCCGCCGCGACCTTCGGGCCGGTCACCGTGCTCGTGAACAACGCCGTGGCGCCCGAAGTGGTGGCCGCCGACCGCAAGTTGCTCGAGGTACCACCCGAGGTCTGGAAGCGGATGTACGAGGTCAACGTGATCGGCGCGGTGTGGCTCATGCAGGAGGCCATGCCCGGCATGCTCGCGGTCGGTCATGGCTCCATCGTGAACATCTCGTCTCGCACGGCCGAGCGCTCGTCGCCCAAGCTCGCGGCCTACACCGCGTCCAAAGGCGCCATGAACGCGCTCGCGCGCAGCATCACGCTCGACTACGCCCGCCAAGGCATCCGGTGCAACACCGTGCAGCCCGGTTACATCGTGCACGAGGAACGCGATGCCGACATGACGCCCGAGCGGGTGAAGTACATCACCGACATGACCCTCACCCGGCCGGCCACCGCCCGCGACGTGGCGTATGCGATCCTGTTCCTCGCGTCGCACGAGGCCGAGTGCATCAGCGGGGTCACGCTGCAGGTCGACGGCGGCTCGTCGTTCGCGCGCTCGCGCACCATGGACTGACGCCCTCGAGGCCATCGCCGCCGAGACCTGCCTCGGCTATCTCCCCTCGGCGAGGAGCTCGCCGGTGCCGCGGTGTTCTTCGCATCGGATCTGGCGCGTCCGATCACCGGGCAGGCCCTCGCCGTCAACGCCGGGCACTGGTTGCACTGACCGCCGCACTGAACGGGCGTCCGCCGCGGACGGGCCGGCAAATTACACGCGTGGCATCCGTCGTGAACCCGCGCCGTGTGACTACGTTACGAGATGGCGTCGGGCGGACTCCACGTGGCAGTACGTGCCGTAGTCCGGCACGTACCGATTTCGTGGGTCGGGGCCAAGCCTTCGAGCGAGGCCCCGACGACGAATGGTGACAGGTGACGGAACGCAGCCGAGCCCACAGGCAGCAGTCCGAGCGAAGCGAGCAGGTCGACGAACGGCTCGCGGCACTCGCCGATTCGAAGACCGACGACCACACGCGTGCGCTGCAGGCGCGCGTCGTGCTGGAGGGCATGCGCCACTTCGCCGGCCTCGTCGACATCGACGGCACGCTGCTCGACATCAACAAGCGCGCCCTCGACACCACCGGCTTGTCGCGCGGTGCGATCCTCGGCCGGCCGCTCTGGGACACGCCGTGGTTCCAGGCGAACCCGAAGGGCCGAGAGCAGATCCGCAACCTCATCGAGCGGGCGCGCAACGGTGAGGCGGCCCACGACGTGGTGCTGTATCGATCGAACCGCAACGCGTTGCACGACATCCCGATCGAGGTGACGTTCACCCCGGTGCGCGACAACCGCCACGGCATCGTGTTCCTGGTGGTCGAGGCGCAGAACATCGCGGCGCGCCACGCGGCCGATGCCATCATCGAGGCGAAGAACCGCCAGCTCGCCGAGTCGGAAGCCCGCTTTCGCGCCCTGGCCGAGAACACGTCCGATCTCGTGTGCCTCCACGATCCGGACGGCATCTACCAGTACCTGTCGCCGTCGGTGCGCAAGCTGCTCGGCTATGAAGCGCGCGAGCTCGTGGGCACCCATCCCATCGACCGCGTGCACCCCGAAGACCGGGCGCTGGTCGAAGCGGCGCTGCACGCCGTGGGCTCGAACGGCACACCGAGCCAAGAGTTCAGCCATCGTGCGCGACGGCGAGGCGGCGCGTACCTGTGGTTCGAATCGGTCGTCACCGCGATCACCGGCGGCGACGGCAACGTCGTGCAACTGCAGTCGTCATCGCGCGACATCACCGAGCGCAAGCGCACCGAACAGGAACTGGTGCGCCTCGCCTTCCACGACGAGCTCACGGGACTGCCCAACCGGGCCCTGCTGCTCGATCGCATCAGCCAGGCCTTGAAGGTCACGCGGCGAACGCGCCAGAACGTGGCCGTGCTGTTCATCGACCTCGACGGCTTCAAGGCCGTCAACGACACCATCGGTCACTACGCCGGCGACGCGACGCTCGTTGCGGTGGCCGAACGCCTCACCGGCATGGTGCGCCCCGGCGACACCTTGGCCCGCCTCGGCGGCGACGAGTTCGTGATGTTGTGCACCTGCGTCGACAACACCCAAGCCGCGACCACCGTCGCGAGTCGCGTGCTGCACGCGCTCAACCAGCCCTTCACGGTCTACGGCCGCACGATCGATCTGTCGGCCAGCATCGGCATCGCCGTGTCGGCGGGCAAGGACGAGCCGTTGCGCCTCGTCGAGAACGCGGACACGGCGATGTACGAGGCGAAGCGCGCCGGGCGCAGCCGCTACCTGGTCTTCGACCCCGAGGAGCGCAGCTCCACCCTCAACAAGCTGGCCACCGAGTTCGCGCTGCGTCGCGCCGTCGAACGCGGCGAGCTCCGCCTG
Source organism: Acidimicrobiales bacterium (assembly GCA_046597135.1). Taxonomy (GTDB): domain Bacteria; phylum Actinomycetota; class Acidimicrobiia; order Acidimicrobiales; family WLNW01; genus WLNW01. Next base: position 8,219 of record JBKJKR010000265.1, read on the forward strand.
CACTACCAGCCCGAGATCGACCTACGCACCGAGAAGGTCGTGGGTTTCGAGGCACTCGTGCGCTGGCAACGTGACGACGGCACCCTGATCCCGCCGAGCGACTTCATCCCGCTCGCCGAGGAGACGGGCCTCATCGTGCCCATCGGCCGATGGGTCATCGAAGAGGCGTGTCGCCAGATCTGCATCTGGGAGCGCATGCGCCCCGATCACGAGCGCCCGCGGGTGTGGGTCAACCTGTCGGCCCGCCAGCTCGGTGAAGCCGATCTCGTGCCGACCATCGAGGCGGCCATCCACGACTGCGACATCTCACCCGAATCGATCTGCCTCGAGATCACCGAGTCTGCGTTGATGCAGGACGCCGAAGCCGCCACGGCCCAACTCGACCAACTGCGCGGGCTCGGCATCAGCTTGGGCGTCGACGACTTCGGCACGGGCTACTCGTCGCTCGCCTACCTCAACCGGTTCCCGCTCGACGTGTTGAAGGTCGACCGCTCGTTCGTGGCCGGCTTGGGCAGCGACGCCGAATCCGAGACCATCGTCGCGGCCATCATCGACCTCGCGCACGCGCTCGAGCTCACGGTGATCGCCGAAGGCGTCGAGAACGACGTGCAGTTGGCCGTGCTGCGTCGCCTGGGGTGCGATCAGGCCGTGGGCTTCCACTTCAGCCGGCCGCGAGCACCCGAAGAGCTCACCGACCTCATCCTCGCCTGAACCCGCATCGAGCGCGGGCCACGGTGTCAGCGGTCGAGCAGCAGATGTGCGGTGAGGGCGAGGTCGTCACCCATGGCGCCGAGCGGTGCCACGCCGCCGACCCACTGCGAGATGCCCGACGACCACACGTGCGCCATCTCGCGGCACACGCCGTCGACGTCCACGCCGGCGGGCGGCGGCGAGCCGATCGCCTCGCGGACGATCTCGCGCATCAGCGCGTGGAGCT